>WRJY01000301.1 GCA_009778355.1 Desulfovibrionaceae bacterium
TTTTTGGCGGGAAGGATCGTCGGCAAATCGTCGGTCGTGTACAGATCGGCCATCAACTCGAAAATATCCGGACGGCTGGGCAGCAACGCCCTTACCGCCTGCTTTTCCGTAATTCCCAGTACCAGGCCGATCTGCTCCTCGTCCGCGCCGCGCGCATCGAGGCGCAGGGCAACGGTGCGCCGCAGCGTCAACGCGGAAAGACCGTGCATGTTGATGCGCTTGAAGATGCGCCGGTAGGTGTCGAGCATCTGGCGGCATAGGAAACGGCTGCTGCCCTCCCTTTCCTGACAGAGCACCGCGTAAGGCTGGCCGCTGTCGTTGAGAAACAGCCGCTCGGTCGGCGCGAATCCCCGATACGGCGCGCGACCATGGGATGCTTTTTTCTCCTGGATCAGCCTGAAGTTCAGATAGGCATCGATGGCCTTGATCGCCGCCGCGCTCCGAAAGAACAGCGGGCGTTCCTTCCTGTTGACGGATACCGCGGCGCGCATCACCGAACAGGCGCGTACCGATCCGTTGGCATCGAGGTAATCCCCTATCTCCAGCCGGGCAACCTCAAGCGGCCGCGCGCCCGTGGCCAGCACGATGTGAATCAGGGCCATGTCGCGCAAAGGCGTCGGACTGCGCAGCCCCGCGCGATGAATCATCGCGTTCAGGTCTTTGTCCGAGACGGTTTTTTGCGGCATTTCCGGCCGAACATCTCCAGCCTCGAATCGCATGATCGCCGCTTCAACCCCGCTTTTGGCCGCGCGCAGTTTGTGCACGTAGCCCGTCGCCTCCGGATTGACCCCGTCTATGCCCACCTTGCGATGCAGCAGTTTGGCCAGACGCTTGACCCGATGCTCGATCGCCGTCCGGGTCAGCCCGTGCGCGGCGGCAACAGCGTCATAGGTCTGCCCGGCGAGTACTGCCTGCAGAATCGCTATGGATAGACGGGTGGACTGATTGAACATTTCAGGCGCGGTACATGCGAAACAGCCTGTGTCGAATGCTCTCGTCCCTATCCGTTGGGCGACAGGTGAAGTTAGCCACGAAACGCCCGAAACTCGTCATCAGTTCCAGCTTGGCGGGCAAAACAAAAGCATTCACTGCGGCTGCGGCATCGCGCAGCCGGCCGGACAGGCCCGTGACGTTGGCATCCCCAAGGCCTGGGAACGCCGGAAGTTTGAGCGTGGCGCGCCCGCCGGCCTCCGCGCCGCCGCGGCTGGACATGGGACACTGGATCTGCTTGCGGGTCATCGCGGCCCGATGCACGTCCCAGTGGACGTTCCGATCTCCATCGGCGTCGCGGTCGTCACCCGCCTTATGCCAAGAAGAGCGCCCGCGCCCGCCACGCAGCGGGAACGGACGCTGCCGCGCGCCGAACGCCGTTCGCCGCGCGGACATCGCACACAAATTGCAAGCCCCGCAGTCCTGAAACGGCCGGGGTTCTGGGTCAGTACAGCATCGGCCCACACTTTCAACCCTCATCGAGGAGTACCACTCCTCATGACGGGCGAGGGGACTCCTTGTTTATCCGGAGTCCTCCCTATGGTCAGGAAAGCCACCCTTGTTTCCATTTCCCATTGGCTCCCCGGTTTCGATCCAGATGGCGATTCCGCCCACGCGGACATCGTTACCCTGCTGCAACCGGTACTGGAGCCTGAAACGGCGTTTTCCGAGGCGCTCGTTTCTGCGCCCTGCTCTGACGAGGTCATCGCGCCTCGCGCCCAGAGTTGGCGAATATCTGCTGTCAAACCAAGCCCGATCGCTCGCCAAGCCATTCCCAGGCTCCATGCGGCGAATCTGGAAGGTCTGGCCAGCGCCACCGCCAAATTCAATGCCAACGAGCAGGCAATCAAAGACCTGGCCCGAATCGAAGCCGAGGACCGCCCGCCGAATGCCGAAGAACGCCTGGCCCTGGTGCGCTATAGCGGCTGGGGCAGCCTGCCGGCGGCGTTCAACCTCGCCGGCAAGGATTCGGCCTGGGTCGCCAGGGCGCGGCAGTTGCAGACGCTGCTGAGCCAGGACGACTACGCGTCGGCCCGTGCGTCGGTCAACAACAGCCACTACACGTCGCTGGAAGTGATCGACGCCCTGTGGACGGCCATCCGGCGGCTCGGTTTCACGGGTGGCCGCGTGCTCGAGCCGGCCGCTGGCATCGGCCATTTCATCGGCGCGATGCCAGAAGACCTGGCGGCCCAATGCCGGGTGACGGCCGTGGAAATCGACCGTCTTTCAGGGCGGCTGCTGCGTGCGCTATACGCACCGGCCGGCGTTGCCGTGCACGTGGTGCCTTTCGAGAAGTCGAGTTTCCCGGAAGGCTGGTTCGATCTGGTGGTCGGCAACGTGCCGTTCGGCAACTACAAGGTGCCGGACATGAGCAACCGGCCTTACGCCGGCTTCAGCATCCACAACTACTTCGTAGCCCGCGCCCTGGATCTGGTTCGTCCGGGCGGCCTGGTGGTCCTGATCACCAGCAGCCACACCCTGGAATCGAACAACACATCCGTGCGCCGGTATCTGGCGTCGCGGGCGCGCTTGCTCGGCGCGATCCGCCTGCCCAAGGGCGCGTTCGCCGAATCGGCCGGAACGGAAGTTCAGACCGACGTCCTGTTTCTGCGCCGGCGCGAAAAATCGGAAACCGTCGAAGACGGCTGGATCGGAGTCTCCCAGGCGCCGGACGAACTGATCGCCCCCGGCAGCCATGAAACTTACATGCCGGTCAATGCCTGGTACGCCAACCATCCGGAGTGGTTTATCGGCCAGCTGCGCCTGGAAAGCAACGGCTACGCCGAAACGCCGACGGCGGTGCATGAGGGGAACCTCGCCGACGCCTTGCGCGAGCGGATCGAACTGTTGCCCGAGCAAGCCTATTGCGCCGCCGAGCCGGCCGCCGAGCCGGCGCCGGCCTTGCCCGTCAGCGCCGAACCCGGCGCCCGGCCTGGAACCTTCAAGCTGCGCAACGGGCGATTGCACCGGGTCCAGGATGGATCTCTGGTGGACGTGCACGAGCAGTTCAATGCGACCCAACGCATGCGGATCGCCGGTATGTCCGCCATTCGCGACCACGCGCGCGCCCTGCTCGATGTCCAGCTTGCCGAAGATGACGACGACAAGCTGCGCCACACCCGGGCGATGCTGAACAGCGCGTATGACCATTTCATCGCGAAATACGGTTGCCTGTCCACGCGGGCCAACGCGCTGGCCTTCCGCCGCGATCCGGACTATCCGCTGCTCCTGTCGCTGGAGTACTACGACGAGGAAACGGAGACCGCCCGCAAGGCGCCCCTGTTTACCAGGCGGACGTTGCGCCGAGTCACGGCGCCAGCCACCGCCGATGAACCTGCGGCGGCCTTGGCCGCTTCGGTGCAATGGCGCGGGCTGGTCGATCCGGACTACATGGCGAAACTGTTGTCCGCGCCTCGGGAGGCCGTCATGGCGGAGCTGGCCGAGGCGGGCCACATCTTTCTGGATCCGCTGGACGAAATCTGGAAGACGGCCGACGAGTACCTGTCCGGCAACGTCAAGGCCAAGCTCGATCAGGCGCGTGCCGGCGGCGAGGCTTATCGCCTCAATGCCGATGCCCTGGAAAAAGTCCAGCCACAAGACCTGCCGCCAGCCTCCATCGAGGTGCGGCTGGGCGCGGTCTGGATTCCGGCGTCCGACGTCGAGGCATTCATCCACGAAGTGCTGGAGATCAAGGACTGCAAGGTTCAGCGATCCGACGAAGCCGGAGCGTGGTCCATCACCTACAACGATTGGGCGGCGCGCCAGAACGTCAAGGCAACTCAGGAATTCGGCATCAAGCGCATGCACGCGATCGAGCTCGTGCTCTGCGCGCTGAACGCGCAGACGCCGACCGTCAGGGACCGGGTGGAGGGTAAAAACGCTTACGTGGTCAACCCGGACCAAACCTTGGCCGCCCGGGAAAAACTCGGACTGCTCAAGGATCGCTTTGCCGCCTGGGCCTTCGAGGACATGGACCGCCGCGAGCGGCTGTGCGCGCTCTACAACCGGCTGTTCAATGCCACGCGCCCGAGAACCTATGACGGCTCGCATCTGACCCTGCCCGGTTTTTCGGCCTGCTTCGATCTGCACCCGCAGCAACCGAACGCGGTCTGGCGCATCGTGCAGTCCGGCAACACCGGGCTGTTCCACGCGGTCGGGGCAGGCAAAACGGCGGTCTGCGTCATTGCCAGCATGGAACTGCGCCGGCTGGGCTTCGCGCACAAGCCCTGCCACGTGGTGCCCAATCACATGCTGCAGCAATACACGGCGGAGTTCGTGCGGCTCTATCCCCAGGCATCGGTCCTGATGGCCACCAAGGAAGATCTGCAAGGCGATCGCCGCCGGGAGCTCATTGCGCGCATCGCCACCGGCGACTGGGACGCGGTGGTCATCACCCACGCAAGCTTTGAGCGGATCAAGATGAGCCCGGCATTCACCGAAGGCTACATCAAGGACGTCATCGATCAAATCGAGATGTCCATGTCCGGCGCCGATTCGGAAAGCCGGTCCAACCGGATCGTCAAGCAGTTGGAAGGGATGAAGAAAAACTGGCAGGCGCGCCTGGAAAAACTGCTCGCGGAGAAGAAGAAGGACGATTTGCTGACTTGGGAGCAGTTGGGCATCGACTGGCTGTTCATAGACGAGGCTCACCTGTTCAAGAACCTGTTTCGCTTCTCAAAAATGCAGGTTGCCGGCCTGCCGATGGCAAGCTCGGAGCGTGCCTTCGATCTGTACCTGAAGACGCGCTACACGATGCAGTTGTACGGCGATCGGCAGCGTGGCGTGGTGTTCGCCACCGCGACCCCCGTGGCCAACACGATGGCCGAGATCCACACCATGCAGCGCTATTTGCAGCCCGCCCGGCTGGCCGAACTCGGTCTGCAGCAGTTCGACGCGTGGGCCGTCACCTTCGGGGAAGCTGTCACCGGGCTGGAAATTGCGCCGGACGGCAGCGGCTACCGGATGCACACGCGTTTTGCGCGCTTCATCAATGTGCCCGAGCTGATGACCATCTTTGGCGAGGTCGCGGACATACAGACCGCCGAGATGCTGAAGTTGCCGGTGCCGAAGCTGCGCGGCGGCAAGGCCCACATCGTGACTTGCCCGACGAGCCCGCCGTTGAAGGCTTTCGTGCAGACCCTGGTCGCGCGCGCCATGGAGATTCGCAGCGGACGCGTCAGACCGGACGAGGACAACATGCTGGCGGTCACCAATGATGGACGCAAGGCCGCGCTGGACTTCCGGCTGATCGATCCCCTGGCGCTGTTTGACGCCGAGGGCAAGATTGCCGCGTGCGCGCGGGAGGTTCACGCCATCTGGCAACGCACGACGCCATCTCGCGGCGCCCAACTGGTGTTCTGCGACTTGTCGGCCCCGAAAGGAGGCGGGGTATTCAGCGTCTATGACGACCTGCGAATGCGGTTGATCGACGCCGGCCTGCCCGAGCAGGAGATCGCCTTCATTCACGATGCGCAGACCGACGTCCAGAAAGCCAGGCTGTTCAAAAGCGTTCGGGAAGGACGTCTGCGGGTGCTGCTGGGATCCACCCAGAAAATGGGCATCGGCACGAACGTCCAGGACCGGCTGGTGGCGCAGCATGAGCTGGATGCTCCCTGGAGGCCATGCGATGTGGAGCAGCGCGAGGGCCGCATTCTGCGGCAAGGCAACATGAACGAAGAGGTCGATATCTTCCGGTACGTCACCGAAGGATCGTTCGACGCCTATTCCTGGCAGACCCTGGAGACCAAGGCCCGCTTCATCGCCCAGGTGATGCGCGGAGATCATGGCCTGCGCACGATCGAGGACGTGGCGCTGGCCGCCTTGTCCTACGCCGAAGTCAAGGCTCTGGCATCCGGCAATCCCCTGGTCATCCAGAAGGCGGGCGTGGACGCGGAAATCGCCAAGCTCTCGACCCTGCAGTGGGTCTGGCGCAATCAGCGGTACGACAATGAGCGGGAAGTGGCGGATCTGCCACTGAAGATCGCGTCGCTGGAGAAAAAACTGTCGGCTTGCGAGGCTGATCTGGCCCGGTTGGAACCCCAGACGATGGGGGCCATCGCGGTGGAGATCGGCGAGCGCCGGATCACGGGAGCGGACGCGGTTGGCGAAGCGCTGCGCGCCCAGGTATTGGCCGTGATGGCGGAAACGGGCGGCATGCTCGGTCGCAACATCGAACGCCTCATTGGACGCTTTGCCGGTTTCGACCTCGGCATCCAACGCTCCAGCCTCGATCGCGTTCCAGCGCTTTATCTGTCAGGCAGCGCCGTGTACAACGCGACGCCGTACCAGCAGGGTCCCGCACTCGTGGCGGGTTTGCTCGCCGTGCTTGATCTCGTCAGGGAAGAAGTGGATAAAACCCGAACCCTGCTGCAAACGCGCCGCAGACGCCTGGCCGACCTGCAAGTCGAGCTGGGTCGGCCGTTCGAGCATCAGCGGCGTCTGAGTGAATTGCAAGCGCGTCAGGATGAGTTGCTCAAGCAGCTCGACATCACGAAGGACGAGGCCGGCAGCCACAAGGCGGATGCCAACGCCTCGCCTGTTGCCGCATGAGGCCATCCCCCAGTCGTCACGGACTGGGGGATTTTTTTATGGGGCGCCCGACAAGTTCCGCCTCAAGCTGCTCGCCCGGGCGAAGCCAAGCGCTGGGGCGCCGGCGCAGGATGCTGCGCAAGCGCCTGTTCGATACGATCTTCTCTGACGCGTTCTGACGTGTCGCCGTGGACATTCGCCGTCCGCCACTTTTGTCTGGCGCCGCCCCACCCTCCACGAGGGCGGTCCGAAGTCCGTGCGCAACACCCCTCGTGTTCCGACTTTTTGGGATTGCCCCCTTTTCAGGCGGTTTGCGCGATATTGACGAAACCGCCCTTCGCCAATAGGCTTGAATCCAGCGACACAGCGGGCTGGCGGACGCCTCATGGCGGATCCATCAGCCGGCCGTGTGATCTTTCAAATTCTGCGCGGAGACAAGCATGGAAAATCTTGAACTTTCACATGTCCAGATTGCAAATCTGAACATGCTCATCCTGGTTGCGGAGTGCGCGAAACAGAACAACGCCATCGCCTGCAGCCGATTCGGTCTCGATGCCAAGCAGACCGAGTTTCTCGCGTCCCTGGCCTTTCAGGAAATGCTCACGCGCATCGCGCACCTGGGCGACGAATGCCTCTTTCCCCCACGGTCCGACCTCACGCAGGTTCTGACCTGGCCGCCTCCCTTGGCCAGCGCCCTCTTGATGGTGCATCCACCCGCGCCGGCGAACTCCCCTCGCCCCGCGCGGGGCAACACCGGCCTGCCGTCCAGTCCCCTCAAGCCGTAGCGCCGCCGCCATGCACAGCGAACGCAACCTGCGCCACGCGCAAAGACACATCCAGGCATTGGCCCTGGCCACCGAATGCGCCGAACTGGGATCGCGCATCCGAACCATTCAGCTGCTGACCGGCCTGTCGGCCAGCCAGTTGCACCGGCTGTTTCGCCATCCTCTCGGGGGACCGCGCCGGGGCCGCCATCCCGATTCCCGCGAGTGGTACCACACCGCGAACTTGCTATGCCGAATCGAAGCCTCGATCGTTGTCGTCCTGTTCCGCCGGCTGGCCGTGCGCGGCATCGACCTGCCGCTGGCGCTGATCGGGGCCTATCGGCACTACCTGGCCTTCTGCAAGACGCCGCCCCGGATCAGCTTCGACCGCGCCTTCGATCTGGTCTCCCACGCCACGGGCCGCTGGCTCTCGACGGCAAAGAGCTTCTCGATCTTCGCCTGCCCCGCCTGCAAGAGCGAGTATCTGACCGGCCTGAGCCTGGCGCCGGCCAACAACCACGACTGTCCATTCTGCAAGCTGCTCACGCGCCATGCCAGGGATCCGCGCATCCAGGCTGCCTACCCGAGCAAAACGTTGCAACGCGATATCCAGTTGTTCTGGGTCAGCGCCTGCCGGAACAAGTCGCTGATACCAATGCCGATGACGAATTCGCCCTGATACGACCGCATTTCCCGCTGGTGGCGTCCGCGCCCGGAGCGCACGATGGCCTCCATCGATCAGGATCAGGTGTCATGCGATGGATGTTGGCTCGAACCGTTCGCCAGCGGACGCGCCGTCCGCCGGGTTCCGCTATCCCACGGAGCCGCCGGGCATTCCGGCTTTCGAGGCCGGTGAACTGCTCCTGTCGCACCGCGATCTCATGGACCGCATCAAGCTGTGCTTCGGCATGGATCGCGCCGCCTTCGAGCAGTCCGTCCTGCCCCTGCTCCAGCGGTACGCCGCCTACGTGCATCTGCTTCCCTGCACCGCCGATAACTATTTCAGCGAAGCTGGAGGACTGCTGCGCATCGGCCTGGAAACCGCCTTTTTCGCGCTGCAAGGCGCCGATGCCCACATCTTCTCCGGGCGGGCGACGATTACCGAGCGGCGCGACCTCGAACCGCGCTGGCGGATGGCAACCTTCATCGGCGGGTTGTGCTGCGAGTTGCACCGCCCGCTCAACTGCATCCGCGTGACCGACGAAGCGGGGAACGAATGGCAGCCCTATCTCGGCCCGCTGGCCGGCTGGCTGCGGGAACGCCAGCTCAGGCATTACTTCCTCAAATGGCGCCCCGATGCCATCGAAAGCCGCGCCTTGGGCCTGTTCGCGTTGCCCCATGTCATCGGCGCGGCAACCTTGCGGGAACTGGCCGTCGGCAATTCCCAGATCGTCCCCCACCTGCTGGCGGCGATCGCCGGCATCCCTGTCTATCGCGACCGCAATGTGCTCGAAACCCTGGTTCGCCGATCCCTCGCCCTGGTTATCGAACGCTTCCTGCTGACCGATGCGCAACGCCACGGCAAACCGCAACTGGGCGCGCACCTCGAACGTTACTTCGTCGATGCGCTGCGTCGCCTGGCGGCCTCCAATCCGGGCTGGACTCCGAACGCGGACAAATCTCGCGTCTGGCATGGCGCGGACGGCTTGTTCCTGGTCTGGCCGGCCGGCGCCGACGACATCCGCAAACTGCTCGAAGCCGACCAGTTGCCGGGAATCCCCAGGACGCCCGAAACCATCCTCGACGTGTTGCATGCCGCGGGCATCCTGGCTGCGCGGGACGACAGCGTGATCTGGCGCATCCATCCGCCGGGCGGCAAGGCTCAGGCGGCGGTGAAACTCAGCGCCCCGGCCATCCTGTATGCCGAATCCGATGACTTGCCGAGCGCCCTACCCCAACCGCTGGCCGAGCCGTCCGCCTTGGATTCTGCTTGCGCCCCCGCCTGTGCGCCAGGCATGGCGGAAGACGCCGGCGCGCCCGACGCCGCGCCGGCGGCGACAAGATCGCCTGCCAGGCAATTCACGCTGCCCGGCCTTCCCGAGGCCAGACCGGCAAAGAAAGCCGCCGCGCCGCAGCCCGATCCTCCCGCAGCCAAGCCTCCCGCCCCGATATTGCCGCCAGCGCCGGAACCCGAAGCCCCCCGGCTGCTGGCCCCCTTGAGGCTGCCCATGCTCATTCGGGACGCGCTGGCGGCCATCGTCGCCACGCTTGCCGGATCCCAAACGGAATGGGAGGCCTCGCCGATGGAAGAGGGGCTGTTCGTTCCGCTGGCGATTCTGGCCGACCACAAGATCGCGCCGCCGGCAGCCATCCGCGCCCTGGGTGAAGCCGGCATGCTGGCCGAACCGGCGTCTCTCACTCGGGCTTTCCGGGAAAAGGAAGTCGTCGGGATCCTGATCGATAAAAGGCATGTGGCCGGCTGGCCGGCCCTTTTGCAAGGGCAAGGAAATGGCTGACATGCTGACCCGCGCCTACGAAATGCCCTGGCGGCGAGCCTACGAGGCTTACGCCAGCGCCATCTGGCTGGCGGCCACCTGCGCCACGGCCGTGATGGCGGTGCGCTCGCAACTGCCCGTGAACATCGCGATGCTGCTGGCCTGCGCTTGTCTTGGCATGGCGGTGTGGCGGGCGGCGCAAGCCGCCCGCATCATGGTACTGCGCGCCGCTCTGACGGGCCGGGCCATGCAGGCCATCGGGCCGCGTGAGCAGGAGCGCCTGACCCGCAATCCCGATCAGGTGTTCCTCGGCTTCGGCTTCGATTGGCAACCCGTGCATTCACAGCGGCTGTACGGTCTTTCCCAGATCGACTACCGCGCCTACACCGCTTCCCCCGCCCTGCTCAGGTTGCTGGGCTACCAGGTCACGCCGCAGCCCGACGCCGAAATCGGCCTGCCCTACATCCACGGAGTCGAGCCGCGCGAGCGGGCGCTGTACCGGCCATTGCAGAATTTCGAGGGCGGCACGCTCCTGGTTGGCACCACCCAGTCCGGCAAGGGCGTGGCGCTGTCCAACCTGGTCACCCAAGCCATCCGGCGCGGCGACGTGGTCATCATCATCGATCCGAAGAACAGCCGCCGGCTCAAGGATTCCGCCATCCGCGCCTGCCGGCGCTATCGGGAAGCCGATACCTTCCTGGAATTCCATCCAGCCTTTCCGGAAACGGGGGTCCGGCTCGATTTCGCGTTCAACTGGCAGAAACCGACGGAACTGGCCTCGCGGATCCAGTCGATTCTGCCGCCAGACACGGCTGGCAGCTTCGGCGCGTTCAGTTGGGACGCCGTCAACGTGGTCGTGCAGGGGCTGGTCGATCTCGAAGAGCGCCCGAGCCTGGCGAAATTGACCCGCTACATCGAAGGAGGTATCGAGCCGGTTCTGGAGCAGTCCCTGCGGCGCTTCTACGAGGCCCGGTTCCGGCAGGGGTGGCGTGAACACCCCGACATGAAGCGGCTGCTGGGCGAAGCGCACCGCGGCAACCTGAAACGCCCTTCGGAAGCCTCCGGCGCCGATCTGCTGGCTTTCGTCGCCTTCTACGAACACCACGTCCCCCAGAGCCAGCGCAGCAAAGTCATCGATTCCCAGGTTCGCGTCTTCCGCCACAACCGGGAGCATTACCAGAAAATCACGGCCAACCTGCTGCCCATCCTGTCGATGCTGACCTCGGGCGATCTGGGCCGCAGCCTCAGCCCCGATCCGTTCGACCCGAACGACCGGCGGGCCATCATGAACTTCGAGAAGATCGAACGGGCCGGCCACGTGCTCTACATGTGCCTGGACTCGCTGCCCGATCCGTCGGTGGCCTCGGCCATCGGCGCCCTGGCCCTGGCCGATCTGGCCGCGAGCGCGGGCATGCGCTACAACCTGGGCGGCTACCGGCGCATCTCGCTGTTCGTCGATGAAGTCGGCAACGTCATCAATCAGCCGCTGATCGAAATCCTGAACAAGGGGGCCGAAGGCGGCATTTACACCACCTGCGCGATGCAGACGCTGGCCGACCTGGCCCGGCGCTTGGGCAGCGAGGACGCCGCCCGCATGGCGCTGGGCAACCTGAACAACCTGATCGCCCTGCGCTCCAAGGACAGACCCACGCAGGATTTCGTGGTCGAAACCTTCGGCAAGACATCCATCCACACCCTGCGCGTGGGATTGAATGAGGGCATCGACGCGCACCTGGGAGACTTCTCGGCGGGCAGCAGCGCACAGATCACCGAAACCCGCGAGGAGATGATTCCCGTCGACGTGTTGGGCAAGCTGCCCAATCTCCAGTACTTCGCCTCGGTATCTGGCGGGCGTCTGATCAAGGGGCGGTTCCCCATCCTGGGCAGCGAGGATCCTGCCGCCAAGCCGCGCCGGCGGGCCACTGCATGATCCGCGCCATCGCCATCGCGGCCTTGACCCTGTTGCTGGTCTTCGTGCCGTACCTGCCCGCCGCCAATCCCCCCGGACGATTCCTGGCCCAGGTCCGCATCGAACACGGGTTGCAAACCCGCCTGTGGGGCGAGGACCGGGCCGAGCGCATCATGGAACGCGCTCTCGCCATGAACGGCGCCTTGAGCTCCGCCAGCCCCATCCCTTCGGACTCACAGGCGCCGGATACAGGTCGAATGAAACAGGCGGCGGCCCGTGAAATGGAGCAGGTCAACCTGCGTTTCTTCGGAAACGCCTACTTCCGCGCCATCGATGCCCTCTTGTTCCTGGCTACTTATCGCCTCGCGGCCCTCATGGAGTGGCTGCCGGTCGAGGGTTTCGTTATGCTCGCGCTCATTGCCGATGGCCTGATCACGCGGATTCTGCGTTCCAAGGAATTCAAGCCGCACGATCCCGAGTGGTTCGCGCTGCACACGAGCGCCTTCATCCTCCTGGTCTGCGCGAGCATCGTGGCGTTCACCGTGCCGGTTTCCATCTTCCCGTCCGTGCTGGCGGGCCTGCCGGTTGCGGGGGTATTTTTTATCGGGCGGGCGGCGGCAAGTTTTCATCGGAGCCGGTAGATCGGCCAACGCGTCCAACGGCAGTCGCGGGAAAGATAGCGGTAGAGACGGCAGTTACTCAATCAAAAACCGCTTGGCCTGCCGCATCAACGCGAAGGCATTGCCATGAAACTGCCGGTTGTTCAAAAAATCCTCGAAAGGCTTGCTTCTGAAACGCGCCACCCGCGCCCGCCTTGGCGGCGGCGGGGCCATCGACCTTGTAAAGCACGTCCTCGGCCTGAACTTTGTGCAGGCGGTAAAAAATTGGAGGCCGCGCCTATGGCTCCAACTCGATTCCGGTCACGCCAAGCGGCTCGTTGAGCCTTTGCGCAAGTCGCGCCAGCAAGTCCATGCGCTCGTGAAAAACCGCCACGATCAAAGCGGGCGCGTTTTCGCGCAGCAGACC
>WRJY01000302.1 GCA_009778355.1 Desulfovibrionaceae bacterium
CCGGCACCGACTTGTACCAAGCGGCGCAGGTCGGCACCGTGTCCGACCTGTGCGCGGCCCTGTTGCATCGTGAAAACGGTGTCTGGAAACTGGTCGATATTGCCGTTGGTCCGACCGACGTTGCTTGGGAAAATTGGCCGGCCAAGCACAAAGCTCCGGCGGATCTGTTCAAATGAACCGGTATCCTAAGTCTGCGAGATAGAGGCGACACTGTACGGGCATGAACCACAACCAGCCCGGTCGGAATTGCTGGGCTGGGGCGTGTTCAGAAACGAACGCTACTCTACTGTGCAGGCACCATAAGCCAGCAAGCACGCGGCTGATGGGTGATGGGCGAGCTCAACCCGCCAGCAGCCCATCATCGCCGCCTCAAGCGAATGCGCGCGCGATGGGAAAAGCCAAAGGTGAGCGCAGATGTGGGGTGCCCGGCTGCCGTTTTCAGGTTCAAACCCGTTTGTCGCTTTCCATGCGCATGAGGTGGGCAAGCGAGTCGGCCTTCATTTTTTTCAGGACTCTGCCGCGGAAGTGCTCTACATTTTTGGGCGTGACGCCAAGTTCGCGTGCAATGGCCTTGGAGGTATGGCCTGTCAGCATGTGTTTGAATACTTCTGCCTCGCGCGGGGTGAGCGTGGAGATGCGGCGATGGTATTCAAAACCGGGGAGGTCGGCGGCTGACGGGGC
This sequence comes from Desulfovibrionaceae bacterium, assembly GCA_009778355.1. Lineage (GTDB taxonomy): Bacteria > Pseudomonadota > Gammaproteobacteria > Burkholderiales > Burkholderiaceae_C > Ottowia. The sequence continues at coordinate 682 of WRJY01000302.1, forward strand.
GAGCGAATGTTGACCGGTGTTGAAGGCGCGCTCCAGGGCGGATTCCAGCGCCTGGTCCTGAAACGGTTTTTCCAGAAAAGTGACGGCGCCTTTTTCCATGGCCTGGACGGCAAGCGGCACGTCGCCGTGGCCGGTCATGTAGATGATGGGTAACGCTGGCCTGGCCTGCGGGCCGGTGATGCCGGCCTGAATGAGTTCGTCGTGGACTTGCATGCCGCTCATGACCGGCATGCGCACATCCAGCAGCAGGCAGGCGCAGATGATGTCGATCGGCTTGAGCGCCTTCAGGACATCGAGGGCCTGGCGCGGATCGTCGAAGTCGAGTACTTGATAACCGGCGCCGCCAAGCCACCATTTGGCGGTGGAACGGAAGTCGGCATTGTCGTCCAGCAGGTAAAGCGTGCGGACCGTGGCGGCGGATGTGATTGGGGCGTTGCCGGCTGTCATGATGCGACAGACTCCTCTACACCAAGGGAACCGGCGGGCAGGCCGGCAGGATGCGCCGGCGGCAGCGCGATGTGAAAGGTGCAGCCCTGTCCGGCGTTGGGGGTAAACCACAGCCGGCCCTGGTGCAGCTCGATCAGGCTGCGGCAAATATTCAGGCCGAGGCCCATGCCGGTGGGTTTGGTGGAAAAAAAGGGCGTGAACAACTGCGATGCCGCATCGTCACCGATGCCGCTGCCGGTATCGGCAATGGCAATTTCGATCTGGCCGGCATCGTCGATGCGGCTGGAAATGTCGAGAATGCGCTGATCGGCGGAGGTGGCGCTCATGGCATCGATGGCGTTGCGCAGCAGGTTGACAAGGACTTGCTGCAGCATCACGGTGTCGCCAATCACCGGCACGCGATCTGCGGAGGTTTCGGCGCTCAGGTTGAGGCGCAGTTGCACGCCGTGGCGTTGCAGGTCCCAGTCGAGAAGGGTCAGGCTGTCGTTGAGCAGGGCGTTGAGGTCGACGCGCTCGCGGCGCGGCTGGCGCGAGTGGGTGTATTCGCGGACGCGCCCGATGATGCGCGCTGCGTACTGCACATGGTCGAGCGCCAATTGCGCGCCTTGCGCCAGGGACGGCAAGGCCTTGGCGCTGGTGTCAGGCCGCTCAAGAACAGAGGTCAGCCGCACTTTGAGCCCCTGGAGTACGTTGGTCACGGCGCCAAGGGGCTGGTTGAGCTCGTGCGCGAGCGTGGTGGCCATTTCGCCGACGGCGACGCTGCGCGAGGTAAACAGCAGCCGTTCGCGGTCTTCCAGATGACGCCGCGTGGCCAGTTGCTGCATCGATTCCGGCTGCACGCGCAGCACCAACAGGCCATCGGGGGTGGCGCGCAGTTCGGCAGGCCGCCAGCCCGGATGGCTTGCCGAACGGTTGCTGCTGTCGGCGACGGCCCCGTTCCATGGGCCGTTGGCGATGGCGTCCAGACCGGCTTGCAGGCCGTCCAGGCGGGCGGCCAGGGCATGAGCCGTCAACGCGCGACAGGCGGCTGCGTCCAGGCCAAGCCATTGGCCGAAGGCCGGGCTGCACCAGTGCAGCGGCTTGGCCGCCGCGTCGCCTGCGGCGGCAAATACCGCCACCGCATCGCCCAAAGCCAGCCAGGCTTGTTCGGGCGCTTTGGCGCTTGCGTGAGTACGGGTCACACTCGCCTCCCGGGGGGTAATGGCTGCGGCGCAAGCAGCATCAGCAAGGTCCATTGGGTGCCGAGCAAGCGGCGCAAACGCCGTGGCTCGGTCAGGTGCAGCGGGATGCCGTTACCCGCTGCGGACAGCAACTGGGGAGCGCTGTCGCCACACCAGACTGGAGCGGGCGGGCCTTCGGATGCCTGTTCGAGTTGCCAGGCGCCATCCGCGCGCATGTGCTGGTGCATGCGCCAGTGTTGCCAGCGTCCGGCGAGTTCCGTGGATGCAAAAGCACCTTTGACGCGCAATGGCCATGACTGGCCTTGGGCGCCTGGAGCACACAGGGCCGCCGCATTGGCCGCCGAGGCTGGGCACATCAGGCGCCCTTGCCAGGACTGGCGCGGCTCATCGGGCGGTATCAGCAGCAGTACACGCCTGCGTTGCGTCAGTTCACGCAGGGCCGCCTCTTGCCTGTGCGTGCGCAACCACGCGAGCTGCTGACGGTAGCTGCCGCCTTCGTTGCGCGCATCGGCATCAACGACGCCAAGGTCGCGATCGGGCTCGGCAGGCAGCGCCGTTGCTTCCATGAGGTCATCGGGTTCAGGAGCTGGCTCATCGCCGTAGTCGAAGCACCTCGTTTCGATACCACTCCAGCCGCCGCCGGCCCCGGCGAATCGGCTCACGGCTTCTACGCGCTCGAGCCGGTCGCCGTAACGGCCCAGAGGGGGGTAGTGCGGAGGGGGGTAGTGCGGCAGTACGGAAGGCTGCTCGTGATGGGGTTGGGCTGGAGAGGCTTCAGGCCCGGTTTCAGCAATGGTTTGGCGGAGGGCGGCGCAGGGTGCCAAGGTCACTGAAAGCGGCGTTGCCATTCCGGCGACGGCGGCAATGATGCGCGCCTTCACCACGCCATCGGCAGCGCCCAAGGCGGAGGGCGCGCGGCCCGCGCTGTGGGGCGCTTCAGCGCCTGGTGGCCGATGGGAGATGCGCGCATCGCTGGCTTGCTGCATTGGCGCCATGGTCATGACTGCGTTGGCGTGTCTGCACCGGATTGCGGGTCTATGCCGTCGTCAAACACCAAATCATCGATGCGATTGCCGCTGTCTTGGCGCAGTTTGTCACGCAACCGGCCAAGACCGGGCGTCAGTTGCCGGCGGGTGAGACTATCGGCTGCCAGCCGAACCTGCCAGTGTCCGGCGCCGGAATGAACCAGTTGCATCGCCATTGCAGCAGAAGATGGGTCATTGTCCAGGATGTTGATGCGCCATTGCTGACCGGCGGCATTGGCGGTGCTGACCGTCATCGGCGCCGAATCGGACAATGGGGCCCCGCAGGTATTGGGCGCCACGGCCATGATGCCGCCGCCGCCCAGCGCCGTATCGGAGGCAGTCACCTGCGACGAAGCTGTTGCGCTTGGCGGCAGGAACGCCAACGCGCCCAAAACGGTCGGGTTCGGACGTATCTGACCTGATTGATCCTCTTCGCCAGGCGTGCGCGCTGGCCGGCTGCGGCAGAGATTCGGGCGCATCTGATCCGATGGATCCAATTCGCTGGATCGATGACCGTCGTTGCCGGTTTTATGCTGACCGGCGCGCCGCAAAGCGGCGTCGAAATCACGCTTGGCCTGCGGCATGACTTCCGGTGTTGCCTGGCGCGGCGGCGTATCCGATCCAGGATCGACAGCCGACGGGCCTGATGGAGGAGTTATCTGACTCATTGCCGGGCGCCTTTCGTCATTTGACCGGTATGAATTTTGGAATGTCTTCGCGTTCAGCCCGGGCTTCGCGGTCACGGCGCAGGGTTTGGCTGGCCTCGCCAACCAAAGTGGTCGCCGCGCCGTGACTGGAAACGGCGTGCAGCCAGGCTTGCCGCGCCTTGTTGGCCCTGGCTTGCGCGTTGGCCACGGCCCGCTCGCCGTCGATCAGCGCGTATTCGGCCCACTCGAGTTGCTCGTCGAGCATGGCCTGTCGCGCGCTGACATAACTGGCCAGGCGCGCCATGTCGGCCGCCAATTCGCCGACAATGCGTTGAGCCAGTGTGAAACGCTCGTTTTGCAGGCGCAGAACCGTGTTTTGCCGCTCCTGCATCACCCGTCTTGCGGCTTGCAACCCGGCTTCGGCGCTGCGCAAGGTGTTGAGCGCGGTGCGTTCGCGCAGCTCGCGCAGCCGCTTGAGTTGGCGCGCATCGTGCAATTGCCTGAAAAAATCTGTGGCGGCGGGCATGGGCGTTTCAGTTCACGAGTTGCCGCAACTGGCGCAGGGTGTCGTCCATGGCGCTGAATTGGTCAGGCCGCTGGCATAGCAGCGCCTTGATGGCGGGCTGGGCCTTGATGGCAGCATCGGCCAATTCATCGCTGCCGGCAGCGTACTCGCCCACTTGCAGCAGGAAGCGGATTTCATCGTGTTTGGCCATCATGGCGCGCATACGCTGGGCGGCCTCTTGTTGTTCATGGGTGGTGACTTGATTGAATACGCGGCTGGTGCTGGCCAGCACGTCGATGGCCGGATAGTGGCCGGCCTGGCCGAGGCTTCGTGACAGCACGATGTGTCCATCAAGAATGGAGCGGGTTTCTTCGGCCACCGGATCGGAGCCGTCTTCGTCCTCGGCCAGCACGGTATAGAAAGCCGTGATGGAACCCCGCGCATCATTGCCGGCGCGCTCGAACAGGCGCGGCAATTCAGCGAACACGCTGGGCGGAAAACCGCGCCGCACGGCGGGCTCGCCGACCGACAGGCCAATTTCACGCAACGCGCGCGCGTAACGGGTCACGGAATCCATCAGCAGCAACACGCGCCGGCCCTGGGCCCGGAAGTATTCGGCCAGGGCGGTGGCGGTTTGCGCGGCGCGCAAGCGCTCCATCGCCGGGCGGTCGGAGGTGGACACCACGACGATCGAGCGCGCACAGCCATCGGGCCCGAGGTTGTGATCCAGAAACTCGCGCACTTCGCGCCCGCGTTCGCCCACCAGGGCGATGACGTTGACATCGCTGCGGGCCTGCCGCGCCAACATGCCCAGCAGCGTTGATTTGCCGCCGCCGGCCATGGCAAAAACCCCTATCCGCTGACCTTCACCCACTGTCAGCAAGCCATCGATGGCGCGCACGCCGGTGACGAAAGGACGCTCTATTGGCGTGCGGGTGAGCGGGTTGGGCGGTTCGACCTGAAAAGGCCGCAATACCGTGGACGGCGGCAGCGGACGGTCATCCAGTGGTTCGCCGAACGCATCGATCACGCGCCCCAATAACGCGGAACCAACAGGAATCAAGGCGCCTCGCTCCATGATTTCCACCTCGGCCCCCATCGATACGCCCAGCATGTGGCCCAGCGGCACGAGGATGGCTTCATGTTCGCCCAAGCCCACCACTTCGGCGCGCAGCGGTTCGGTTTCGGGATGCGCGGGGTCGCGGATCAGGCACTGCTGGCCGATGCGCGCGCGCAGCCCGCTGACACGGATCGTGGTGCCAAAAGCCTGTACCACGCGCCCGCGCGCCACCACCGGCTGCATCACGTGCAAAGCGTCCAGCAGTGTGCGATCGAGCAGAGGACGGCGATCAATCACGGGGGCATTCATGGCAGCGATTCCTGCGGGCATTCGTTCATGCTGGCGCTGCGCTGCGTGTGCAGTGACTGCGTGGCGCGCGCCAGTACATCGTCCAGCCCAGCAAGCAAAATCCCCACGGGGGACTCGACCACACATTGCAGGCCGTGCAAATCGGGATCGCCCATGCATTGCACCGGCATGACCAACTCGCGCTCGGCCAGGTTCGCGCGAACGGCTTCAACCCAATCGGGCGGCAGGCGCAGTCGTACCGGCTGCGGCGGTATGACATGCTCGAAAGCGCGTTCGGCAAGCGCAGCCAGCACAGTGGCCGGCGCCAATTCGGACGTCATGCTGCGCACCATGGCCGCCGCCAATGTCACCAAGGCCTGGCGCAATTCCTCGCGCTGCGCAAGTTGCGTTCGCGCCATATCCGACAGCGTGTCGGCCAGGACAGCCGCGCCTTCCTGACGCGCCGCCGCGGCGCCAGCAGCATGGCCGGCCTGCTCGCCACGCTCGCTCGCCTGGCGTTCGGCATCCGCCAGCCGCTGCTGACGGCTGGCCAGCAACTCCGACAAATGCATTGCAAGCGCCACGGCATCTTGCAGCGAGGTCAATTGCTCCGCGGGCACCACGGGGGCAGTGGCTGACAGAGTCAGTTCGGCATCGTGGTGCAGAGTCAGCAGATAGCTCATGCACGCCTCCAACGGCCATTGGCCGCCCATGCATCAGCGTGGTTGGCCGCCATGTGTAGTTGAATGGAACGCATCGGCTCATTACTCCGCCGTTTCCGGTTCGCCATCGCGCGCGGCAGGCGAATTGGCTTGCCGCGCCGCCGCCTCGAGCGCATGACGCGCCCAACCGGCATGGACGTCGAAAATCTTGTAATGGCGCTCGTCCACGCTCCAGCCAAAATGCCGCAGCACGGACGCTCTCAACTGGGGCCGCAGGCTCCAGCTCAACAAGGCGCGTCCACAAGCCAGCAAATGCGCCGGCAGGTCTTCGGCGGGAGGCAACAAGGACCGCCGCGCCTGATTGAGCCGTTCGAGGTGTTGCGCATCGGTGGGTTCGCGCAGGCGCGTCAGAAATTCATCGCCCAGCAGATCACGCACCTTGGCCAAACGCTTGCCGTCGATGCAGGCTTTCAAGGATGCCATCAACCACCACGCACCGGTACTGGCGCATAGGCGTTCACGCGCGCCATCGTCAGGCAAGGCCAACCAGGGCGGGGCCGCGTCGATGTCCGCCCAATCGAGAGTCAATCCTGCCAAGGCGCGGGCCACGGCCACGCGCCGGGCGCGGCGCACGCTGGCGCACATCGGCAATTCGTGTGCGGCAGTAGTCGACATCTCCAAACCCCTCAGACACCGGGAGACGGCCGCGAACCATCCAGGCCGACCGCGCGCAACTGCTGCCGATGCACGGCGCCATCGCCCGATCCGATCGCCACGGACGACCGGTCGGCGCCAGCCTTTCTTGCGTGGCGCTGGCGCATCCACATGACCAGTCCAGCCACAAGCGCCGCGACGCCAATACCGCCGCCGACCAGAAACAATGCGCCATAGTCCATCCACATCGCAGTCCATGCCGAACGCGACAGCGCCGGGGGCATCGGCTCGGCGGGAGACATCATGACCGTGACATTGTCGTAGGGCAGTCCTTCCACCGCATTGACCACCAACGCCTTGATTTGGCCGACTTGCTGGCTCAGATCGACCTCTGGCCGGTACGTGATGAGTACGGACGCCGTTGCAAGCGCGGGCTTGTCGGCCAGCGGGTTTTTTTCGGGCACCGACACAAGCACGTTGGCCTGCACGACGCCGTTGATGTTGGACAGCACGTTGGACAGCTCTTCCGAGCGCGCGCACATGAAACGGGCGCGCTCTTCCAGAGGCGACGATACAAACCCTTCTTTCTTGAACACCGCACACATCGAACCGGCTCGAGGATCACCGCGCGGAAGACCGCGAGCGCTCAGCACCTCGACTGCACGCGCGAAGTCCGACGCGCTGACACTGACTGCAAACCCTCCTTTGCCGCCGCTGGAAGAAGATTTCTCCGAACCTCTTATGCCCGCGCCCTGGAGCGCCGCCACCACTTGATTAGCTTGGGTTTCGTCAAGCTGGCCATACAACTCCTGCTGCGAGCAGGCAGCCAACGCCGCAAGCAGCAGGCATGGCGCAACAACCCGCAGCGAGCGACAGGCAAGGGACTTCATCGGCGTCAATCCATGACTGGATCGCAGCGCGCCTCGTGCATCAAGCCTGTTGGCGAAACAACTGCTGCAGGCCATCAGAGGTCTGGTTGGCTATGTGGGCAGTCAGTTCGCTGTGGAACAGGAACTCCTGGCACCGCATCGACAGCGTCACCATTTCACTGGGCGTCAGGTCGGCGCCGGCGGCCTGCGCGGCATCGGCGGCCTTATGCAATGTGGCGGCCTCGTCATTGATGTGCTCCAGCGGTTTGAGTAGCGCCTGCATGCTCTCGCTCGGCGCCGCCACGGCCTGCTGCTCAAGCACGCCTGTGCCGCCGGCGCGCGCGCGCGCCAACGCTTGCTCAAAACCCGCCAGATCGGTCAGCGAAACGCCATAGCCTGCCTGTACACCGCCAGAATGCGAAGCAAGCGCGGCAGCGGTCGTCGCGGAAGGTGTGATCGCAGTCATAAGCTGATCGCTCCCGTCATTGCTTGCGCGCAATGGTGTCGAGCGCGGAGCCCACGGCCTCGATCGAAGTATGCGCGCTGTTGGACATGAAGCCCATTTCCTGGGCCAGCGTCGTCAGTTTCGTGATCTGCGATGGCGTGTTGTCGCCACGATCGCCCATTTCATCGGATGCCGTCTCGATCTCCTGGGCCTTGGCGTCCAGGGTCTTGCCCCATGCCTCGGACATGGCGTCGAACCAGCTCGAATGACTGCCCCGGCGGGAAGACGTCGTTTGCGGCACGGACGCGGTTGCTATCATCGACGTGGGGCTGATGGATTGACTCATTGCTATCTCCTTTGGGATGAACTCACGGACCATGAAAAACGGCAGGTTGCGCAGCGTGGGTCCTTGGGCGCGCTGCACCGTCATTTACATCAAAATTTCAGATTTCTGATCACGCCATCGCGCTCCATCCGGATATGGTCGGGCATGATGGTCACGAGGCGATAGCCGTTGGGCAGCATGGCGCCTTCGAAATAGAGCGTGCCATCGGCAGTTTTCACATAGGCAGGATCGCCTGGAATGATCGCGGCCAAACGTTTGCCGGGATCATTGATTGCGGTTTCGTCAGGCGGCACGATCGGTGGCGGATCATTGACCGACACCAACTGCCGCAGGCCCGGCACATCGCGAAGCGCAATGGCTTTCACCTTCTCGAGCGCCGCGGCGTCCCCCTCGTGCGTATGCACGCGCACCATGCCGGGCCCGGCGCTATGCACTTCCGCCGCAATGCCATTGAGACGGTACACCCCGCCGACATCCGCCGTCACCTGGTCATCGACCCATACCGCCAAACGCGGCATTTTTCCGTCTTCAAGTTTGGCCAGCAACTGTTCCAGTTTGCTGCGCTGCGCCAAGGTACTCAAGTGACCGGCAACCACCAGCCCGTTATCGCGGATATCGACGCTCAATTCGCCAAGACCCGCCTGCGCCAGGGCTTGGCGCAGATTGTTGGCGCGCGCAGGCAGCGGCAAGCTTGTCATGCTCATGGCCCACGCCAGCGTCAGCGCGCCGACCGACGTACCTACCAGCACCGCCCCGCCCAACAAAAGCCGTTTTGCCCAGGGAAGACGCTTCACAAACAAAATGGCCGTTTGCCAAATTCCGGCAGCTTCCTGGGGTGATGCTTCACCTGAAGTTTCGATATCAGTTGCATCAGAGCCCTCGTCATCGAACAATGTTGCCCACTGCGATGCGCCGATCCGGCCAACCGCCATCGTGACGCCGCCAACCGTGAACGAGGTATATGGCGCCAGCGAGGCGCGCTCTCCAGCTTGCAACTCGGCGCCGCCATCGATCGTGCATTGACCTGCAACCGCGCTCAATGCCAGCTCGCCGTTCTCGTCCATGATCAGCAGCGCCGCGCTGTCGTCTGCCTGTTGCAGTACGACATCGCTCGACCAATCGCGGCCAATATGCAGGGTATCGCCGGAGCACACCGCCGAGGTGGCGCCGCACTGCTCCCCGCTTAACACGCGTAGTTCATAGGCTGGCGCTGGATTCATTGCTTGCATTCCTACTGGCCTGCCGGCGTTTCCGCCGACGCATCCGCATTGGCAGGCACATCCGCACTGGCAGGCACATCCGCACTGGCAGGCACATCCGCACTGGCAGGCGCATCCGCACTGGCAGGCGCATCGGACGCCGGCGCGTCAGGCGGCTTGGGCGTCTCGCTTTCGTTACCATGCAACCATTTCGGGGTCGAAAATTTCGGCATGGGCGGAGGCTCGACAGCGCCACCCGGACGTTGCGGACCTACAGGGGCGGGGGTGGCTATCGTGCGCCGCGCCGGAATCAAACGTGGAGAAATGAGAAACAGGCGTTCCACGCGCTCGTGTTCATCCGACCTGTACTTGAACAGGTTGCCCAGCACGGGAATATCCCCCAGCAGTGGCACCTTGGTTACGTCTTTCGACTCCTTGTCCTGTACCATGCCGCCAATCAGCAGGCTTTCACCGGCCATGAGCAACGCCTGGGTATTGATCGACGATCTCTCCACTGCGGGAATCGAATCTACTTGAGTGGCGCTGTCAACACTCCCATCTTCGATCTGCACCAACAATTTGATGCGCACGTCCGAGCCTTCCCGGAACACGTGTGGCGTGATCCGCATCGAGGTGCCTGCAGACACTTTGAACAGGTCCACTTCCTGACGGCCAGCCACGCGGACATAAAAGCTCTTGTTGCTGTCGAACACCGCCTCGACGTTGGACAGCGTCATGACCTGCGGACTGGTCACGATGCGCGCCACGCCTTCATCTTGCAACGCGTTGATGCGGGCGGCAAAATTGTTCTTGCCTCTAAACGCCAAGGATAACCAGCCTCCTTCGCCCGTGGGCGTGATACTGCGTACCGGCAACGTCAGCAGGCTGTCGCTTCTGGAGCCATTGCCAAACAGGAATGAATAACGGTCGCCTCTCAAGTTCCAGTTGATACCGAGTTGACGTAATTTGGCGGAAGACAGGTCGATGATGGTGGCCTCGATTTCCAGCGCCTGCGGCTCCACATCGAGGGCTTTGATCAGTTGGTCGTAAAACGGCAAACGCGCCGGCGCATCGCGCACGATCACGGCGTTCAGGCGTGCATCGGCTTCGACACGCGCGTCGCTGAGCATCGCCGCCGCCATGTTGAGACTGTCGAGTTGCGCATCGACCGAGCTTCCCTGCACCCCGCCCGGCCTGTTATTCCATGCCTGCTGTACCGTCGCAGCCGAAGGCTGCATCGCATTGGCGCCTTGCGCGCCCAAAGTGGCGTTGTTTCGGGTTTGTCGCGCCAAGCCCTGGTTGCGCAGGCTTTGCTCGCCCGCTCCCCGGTATTGAACCAGCGCGGGAGTCTGGCTGCTGCGCTGCGAAGTCAGCAACGCGCGCAAGATGGATGCCACACCGGGCACCACCGCGGTTCTGTCACCGTATTCGGCAGACACGTCTTGCGCCCACGCGTAATTCAGGTAATACACCTTGAAACCCAGCGGCCCCGCCACGCCAGGCTGATCCTGCTGACCCGAGGCCAATTCACCCACCATCTCGATGAAGCGTTTGCTGCCGCTGGCAATCAGACCGCCGTTCCGGTTGACACGCAGCGTATTGCGCTCATCGACCAACTGCATGTCGCGCGCCGTGGAAATCACGGCAGCGGCGCCGCCAACTGGCGACGGGAATACGCGCGCACTTACGTCTTTTGGCGTGTATACATAGACAACCGAGCCGTCGTAATAGGTCATCAGGCCAAAGGCTCGCTCGATCTTGCCGAACACCCGGTCGGCCACTCCCTGGAACCTGCCGTTGATGGCGCCCTCGACTGAGGAACTGACCGATACAGGAATGTCCATGCCGCCAAAGAAATCCTGCAAAAAGGAAACGATCGGCTGCTCACGCGCAGTCAAATCCACCTGCCGGTTCGCGAATGGAATCGGCGTTGCCCACACAGCGCCGCCAAAAAGGGCAAAGCCCAGCCATACGCCCACAGTGAAGCGGCGCAGCGCGTCCATTGCCATGTTGCACACAGTTTTTTCCAGCTTCGGGTTTGTCATGTTTCTTTACTTGTTATTTGTTTCTGGTAGTCAATGCCATTTGAACCATGTGCCGCCCCTTCCCGCTGGCGTGAGCCGCGGCCAGATGAAGCAAGTCGTGCCGTGAACGCGACTGCTGGTCCTCATTGAACCGCATGCGCCCGTGGCGAAGAAGCTGGCTGCCTCGCCATGGACACATGACCCTGCAATCCGGTTCATGCGTCAACATCCCGGTTGGCTTTGTGCCAATGCAGCGTTCATCGCCCCGGCTTGGGTAGAGGCGAGGATAAATTCCACCATCTTTGCGCCTGCGGGGCCCGGACGCCTGAAGACCGTCATGCATGCTGTTCCTGTGGCGAATAGAAAGTGAAAACAATACCACAATCGCCGTGTGAACAGTCACAGTCTACGCGGAACTTTGTCACGAAATTATTCACTTCGAGCCATCACAGGCCGGGGCACGCGGGCGAATCCGGCACCCGGCGTCGCTGTTCGACACGCTGCAAAACCCTCATCAACCGCCCGCCTTGCCATCCGCCGGGCCGGGCTGGTGACGCCAGTAGCGCCGTTGCAAATCACGCTCGCAGCGCAGCGCATCGGGCTGGGCGCTGGTCCAGTGCATCGCGCCGCACGAGGGGGAGTCGGCGATGCGGATGCCGCGCTGGGCGTAGCGGGCCACGACCTGCGGCGCGGGGTGGCCGT
>WRJY01000303.1 GCA_009778355.1 Desulfovibrionaceae bacterium
AATGGTGAGGTCGATCGAAGTCAAAAACCTCTGTGTTCATAAGAGGTTACGAGTGTAAATAAGCGCTCAACTGCCGTTTTTAGGTTGAATGGAGGAACCGAGAGCCTGTTTACGATCGATATCCACGCGGCTCTCGTGAAGGCTGGAAGCGGTCAACTGCTGTTTTCAGGTTCAATTGCCATTTTCATATCCAATAAAGACTGAAGATCACGCAGGCGCGGGATGTGAAAATATGTCTTTCTGATTAGTCCTTGTTGATTAAATCTTATTGATTGCATCCAATTGATTATGGAAAACATGCAACAGCGGGTAAACGCCAATGCACAGGCAGCCAACTCCCGGATTACGATAAGCCCGATCAATTTGGAAAAGGACTGTTAGTCATGAAAGCGATTTTCACCATTCCTCTGACTGCGGCTGCTCTGGTGACGGGCGCGTTGCTCGCGTCAGGCCCCGCCGCCGCCGCCGATGTCGACGCGGCCAAGGCGCTGGCCCGGCAGAACAACTGCTTCAAATGCCATGCCATCGAAAAAGAGAAAGATGGCCCGGCCTGGAAGAAAGTCGCTGAAAAGTACAAGGGCAAGGACGATGCGCAGGCCCGCCTGGTCAAACACCTGACCTCGGGCGAAAAAGCCAAGTTCCCCGATGGGCATGAAGAAGATCACAAGATCATCAAGACCGATCCGGCCAACGACGAGGCGCAGATCAAGAACTTGGTGGACTTCATTCTTTCCCTGTAAGCCACCAGAGTCGAGTTTGATTCCGAAGGGCGATTCACCGTATCGCCAGTGACCGTGGAGTGTCAAGATGAAAACAAGCATTTGGCGGAAAGTTGCGATTTGGGCGTCGCTGCTCATCGGCTTGGCGTCTGTCGCCCAGGCCAGTGAGTACGGCCTGAGTGTGCGCAGGCCACAAAGTAGCGTCGGGTCGGTGTCGCCTGCCGTGCCGAGCGGGCAGCCGGCGGTCGAAGAGCGCAAGCGCCAGGATGGCATCTGCACCAAGTGTCACGATGAAACGGAAACCAAGCCGATTCTCGCCATTTACCAGACGCCGCACGGCGTCAGCAGCGATGGCAGAACCCCGAGCTGCCAAGCCTGCCACGGCGAAAGCAAGAAGCACCTCGGCGGTAACGTCGATGGCACGGGCCGTCCGCCGCCCGACATGGTGTTCGGAACCAACAAACGTACCACCGCTGGCTTCGTGCCGAACGATCACGAAGCGCAATCCGAAACCTGCCTGAACTGCCACAAGGCCGGTATGCGTATGCGCTGGCCGGGCAGCCAGCACCAAGCCAACGACCTGACCTGCGCCAACTGCCATCCGGTGCACAACGCCAAAGATCCCGTGCTCGTCAAGGATCAGCAGCCCGCGGTCTGCTTTACCTGCCACAAGGAGCAGCGCGCGCAGATCAAGCAGATTTCCGCGCACCCGATCGACGCCAACAAACTGGTGTGCTCGGACTGCCACAACCCGCACGGCTCGCCCGGCCCGAAACTGCTGGCCAAGAACACCGTCAACGAAACCTGCTTCACCTGCCATGCAGAAAAGCGCGGGCCGTTCCTGTGGGAGCACCAGCCGGCCACGGAAGAATGCACCAATTGCCATACCCCGCACGGCTCGAACATCACGCCCTTGCTCAAGTCGCGCGCGCCGTTCCTCTGCGACGAGTGTCATGACGGCCCGCACGTCAGCACACAGGTTGCCGGCCCATCGGTCACTGGTTTGCAAGGCGGCGGCGTGGCCGCTGGCGGTAACCCGAGCACCCTGATGGTCGGCCGGGCTTGCATGAACTGCCACGTGATGGTGCATGGCTCCAATTCTCCAGCGGGCGCGTTCCTGCAACGCTAAGCCGGGAAGACACACGTCATGAGTTCAGAAAACCCCGGCTTTTTGCGCAGAACCTGGCAGGCTCTGCACCGCCCGTCGGCCAAACACTCGGTGTTCACGCTGCTGCTGGCCGGATTCGTTGTCGCCCTCGTCGTGTCGGACGGCTTCAACTCCACCTTGGGGCTGACCAACACGACAGCGTTCTGCACCAGTTGCCACACCATGAAGGGCAACTTCGAGGAATACAAGAAGACCATCCATTACTCCAGCCGCAGCGGCGTGCGCGCGGGCTGCCCCGATTGCCACGTGCCGCACAACTTCGCGTCGAAGATTTTCCGCAAGCTCGAAGCCGCCCAGGACGTCTGGGGCGAAATCACCGGCGTGGTCGACACGCCCGAAAAATTCGAGGCGCGCCGCATGAAGATGGCCACCGAAGAATGGGAACGCATGAAGGCATCGGGTTCGGCCACCTGCCGCTCCTGCCACGACTTTGACGGCATGAGCCTGGAAAAACAGGGCAAGACCCGCTACGACAAGCACATGAAGGCCAAGGCCGACGGCCAGACCTGCATCGACTGCCACAAGGGCATTGCGCACAAACTGCCCAAGGAATACCACGATCCTGACGAAGATGAATGACGAGCGCATTTCTGCACCGTTAACCATAGAGGAAGGCATGAGCCATGAAAACACGCAACTGTGATTTTTCCGAGAAGGTTCTGGCGCGCGCCGTCCAGCTTGCCCTGCTGGCCATGTTCGCGGCAGCGCCTGGCATGGCATCCGCCCAGAGCGCGGATGCCAAGGCCGACGAGGCCGCAGAGGATCTCGGCGAGGGCGACGTCAAGTCCCTGGTTTGCCCCGAGAACTTTTTCGAGCTTGGCCTCTTGGATGCGTCCAGGAAGGAGCCGAAGTATGGCGAGTACAACGGCCTGAACAAATCGGGCCTTTACGGCCTGGGCAACTTCAAGGTGAGCGGCGGCAACAGTTATTGCCAGCTTGGCGGCAACACGCGCTGGCAGGTCTATGGCGCCGACCTCGGCACCACATCGCGCAGCCTGGGCGGTACAGCCAGCGCCCAAGGGCAGTGGATGCTCGGGTTCAACTTTGACCAGTTGCGCCACTACACCACCACGGGCTTCCAAACGCCCTACCAGGGTTCGCAAGGCAGCAACATGTTCACGCTGCCGTCCAATTT
The DNA here is from genome assembly GCA_009778355.1 of Desulfovibrionaceae bacterium. Lineage (GTDB taxonomy): Bacteria > Pseudomonadota > Gammaproteobacteria > Burkholderiales > Burkholderiaceae_C > Ottowia. The sequence goes on from WRJY01000303.1 coordinate 3,023, forward strand.
CGGCGTCATCAACACCGGGGTCGATGGCGGCACCCGCACGCTCACACCCGCGCAGCTTGCGGCATTCAATGGCAAGGACGTTTACAGCGAACGTCAGAACTACAGCCTGAACGCCAGCTACGCCCTCAACACCGACTGGAACGTCAAGTTCAACTACAAACGCATAGAGCGGTCAGGCGCAAAACTGATTAGCGGCCCTACCGATCCAAACAACATGACCAGTCTGGGCGGGTTCAGCTTCGGCGGATCGGGTCTCGCCCTCCGGTTGAACCCGACCAAGGACAGCACCGATATGGTCACCCTGGCGGCCAACTGGGTCGGCGAAAAAGCTTATGCCAGCTTTGAATACTACGGTTCGTTCTATCATGACGATTACCGTGGTTTTTCGTTCTCCAATCCCAACGTCACCGGCACGCCGGCAACGGGCGATCCGTCGCCGCTGGGGCTACCGCTCAGCACCATGAGCACGCCGCCGAGCAACGCATTCAATCAGTTCAATTTCGCCGGCGGCTACCTGTTCAGCCAAAAGACCAAGCTCACGGGCGGCTTGTCACTTGGGGTGAACACGCAGAACTCCAGTTACGACGGTACCTACACGACCGGCACCGCTCCAGGTCTGCCCAAAGATTCGCTCCATGGCCGGGTCATCAACACCCATGCCGACGCCCGGCTGACGCACCAGTTCTCATCCGCGCTCGGTCTGAATACCGGCTTCAAGTACGACGAGCGCAACAACCGGACCGGCGTTGACCAGTATTCATTCATTCATATTGGCGGCGGTAATCCCGTTACGGCCACCAACGCGCCGGAGAGTTACCGGCGCACGGTGTTCGATGCCGCGCTCAACTACCGTCTCGACAAGAATCAACGGCTGAGTCTGACCTACAAATACGATCACATGCAGCGCTGGTGCAGCAATGACATGGCCAACAACGCACAGGGCTCTACGACGAGTTACTACTCGGTGGCTTCGTGCATGCAGGTGCCCAGGAATACCGACAACAGCCTGACCGCCAACTACAAGCTGTCGGTTACCGATACGATCCGGTTTGACGCCGGCTACACCTATGCCGACCGCGACGCGAGCATCAACCCGTCGTTCTACAACCCGATGCAGTCCGCCGGGGGCTACGAGAACTACGGCTGGCTGGCGTATTTCCAGGCGCCGCGGCGTGAACACACGCTGAAGACGCGCGTGGATTGGCAGGCCACCGAGAAGCTCGATGTCGGCTTTACCGGCAGGTTCACCTATAGCAATTACTACGATTCGTCTCTTGGCGTGCAAAACGGCCACGTAGGCAGCTTGAACGTCGATGCCGCCTATCAGGTTTCCGAGAATGCCTCCTACGGCGCCTACGCGACTTGGCAGAGAAATTCGCGCACTCTGCTGTCCGCTTCGGACCGCAATCTCACTGCGCCGCCAGCCAACCTTTGGAGCAACAAGCTGACCGACACCGATTTCGCCATCGGCATGAACGGCAAGCAAAAACTGTTCCACGACAAATTCGAGTTGACCGAGGATCTGAGCTACAACTTTGGCCGCTCCAGCTATGTGACGGGTCTGGTGCAGAACATAGCGCCGGCAACGGGCAACTCCGGGCAAATTCCCGACATCAGGAACAAGATCATTCAATTCCGGCTGGTCGGCGGTTATAACCTCAACAAGACCTCCCGTATAAATGTCGGCTACATGTTCCAGCGGATTTTGTCCAACGACTACATGTACAACGCCTATGCGGATGGCTACACGCCATCGTCCATGATGCCCTCCGGCTTGCAGTCGCCAAGTTACAAGATCCATGTGTTCTTCGTGACTTACCGCCACACCTTCTGACGGTTTTGCACTCAAGCGCCCCACAGCCGTTCGCCCCGACAGCTGGCTTGGCCCAAGCCAGCTAGAATGACCAGCTTTTTGAGCCGCGCCTGCACACAGGCTCGGCGCGAACGGTTCTGGTGCAACGAATGCTCATTGGTGTAGACAGTCTGCGGCAATCAATCAAACAAGGCCCACGCCTGCCGGGAGCCGCGCGATGATCGGCGAGTTGGGGCAGACGCGCTTCAACAAGCATACAAAGGCGAAAGCTGACGGTCAGACCTATATCGACTGCCACAAGGGTGTCGCGCATAAACTGCCCAAGGAATACCACGATCCGGACGAGGAGGAGTGACGGGTGGTGTGTGCTCAGGCGCGGCGGATGAAGGCTGGCTGTACCCGGCGGTGATGATCGACCTGTTCAGCCGTCAGGTAGTTGGGCTGGTCGATGAAGCCGCACATGAAGACTGAGTTGGTGATCGATATGCGTTGCATATGGCGTGGTTTCGCCTCCTGCTGCGGGCCTGATCGTGCACAGCGACCGTGGCGCCAGTATTGCAGTCATGAGTTTCAGGCAGTTTTGAGTAGTCAAGGTATGCGCAGTTCGATGAGCCGCAAGGTCAGGTCAAAAGTTGGTGGGAATCAAATCCAAATCATGATCCCGTTTGTCGCCGCCACACCGCTTTAGCCCCCGATTGCGCCAGGGCGCCCAGCACTTGCGCCGTGTGCGCGCCATCGGCGCACAGGTCGCCGGGGGCGTAGGCCGCGCCGTTGAAGCGCGGCGCTGGGGCTGCTTGCAGGGCGCCTTGGTGTTCGGTATAGACGCCGCGCGCCTGCATATGGGGGTGCCGGGCGGCTTCGGGCGGGCTGAGTACCGCGCCAAAGCACGCGTCGGTGGGCTCCAGTAGGGCTTGCCAGTGGGCGCGCGGCTGGGTCAGGAACAGCGCGGCCAGTCGCGCGCGACGCGCGGGCCAGGCATCCTTGTTCCATTGCGAGCCAGCAAAAACGGGGTCGCCGGTCAACTCCAGGGTGGCGAGCAGCAGTGCGTAAAACTGCGGTTCCAGCGCGCCGATGGTGATGTAGTGGCCGTCGGCGCAGACATAGGTGTCGTAGAAGGGGGCGCTGTCGTACACGCTCTGGCCGCGCACGTCGGCCACCATGCCCCGTTGGCGGGCGCTGAGCATCAGGTTCAGCATGTGGGCCGCGCCGTCCACGATGGCCGCGTCCACTACCGTGCCCTGGCCGCTGGCGCGCGCCTGCATGATGCCGGACAGCAGGCCCGTCATCAGGTACAGGGCGCCGCCGCCGATGTCGCCCAGCAAGGCAAATGGCGACACGGGCCGCGCATCGGCCGGGCCGCAGCCCCACAGGGCGCCCGACAGCGCGGCGTAGTTGGCATCGTGTCCGGCGCGCGGCGCCAGCGGGCCGGTTTGTCCCCAGCCGGTCATGCGGCCATAAACCAGCCGGGGGTTGACGCGCAGGCAGTCCTGTGGCCCCAGGCCCAGGCGCTCCATGACGCCGGGGCGCATGCCTTCGATCAGCGCGTCGGCCTCGGCGGCCAGCGCCAGCACCAGTTGGCGGCCCGCTTCGGTCTTGAGGTCGGCGAACACCGATCGCTTGCCCCGGTTGAGGATGGAGCCGGTGGGCGCGGCGTTCTGTTCACCTTGGCGCACCACGGAGATCACGTCGGCGCCCAAATCGGCCAGATGCATGGCGCAGAACGGGCCAGGGCCAAGGCCGCCGATTTCCAGCACCCGCACGCTTTGCAGAACTTTCATGTTGGTCCTTCTCGATGGCCGCCGAAAGCGGCACGCGGTTTTTTTCGTTCCGGCCAGACTGGGGAACCAGCCATTTTATTCGCGCGCATCAATCCAACTGCAAGTTGCGGCTGCGGAGCAACTCGGCCCAGTCCAGCCGGTCGCGTTCCACCAATTGCGTGAACTGCTCGGCGCTCATGCCGCCGGGGCGACCGCCCAATTCGCGGTAGCGCTGGGCCACGATCGGGTCGTGCAGGACGGCGATCAGGTTGTCGGCGAGCTTTTTCACGATCTCGGGCGGCGTTTTGGCGGGCACGAAGAAACCCATCCAGCCCACTTTGTCGAAGTCCTTCATGCCCAGTTCGGTCATCGTGGGCACGCCGGGTAAATCGGGTTCACGGGTGGCGCCGGTCACGGCCAGCGGGCGCAGTTTACCGTCCTTGATGTGGGCGAGCGAGGCGGTCAGGTTGTCGAACATGAATTGTGTTTCGCCGCTGACGATGGCCATGGTGGCTGGCGCGGAGCCTTTGTAGGGCACGTGGACAACGTCGGCGCCGGTGCGTTCGCGCAGCAATTCACCCATCAGGTGCGTGGTCTGGCCCGTTCCAGCCGACGAGAACGAGAGCTTGCCCGGTTCCTTGCGGGCCGTGGCGATCAATTCATCGAGGCTTTTGATCGGCGATTTGACGGGCACCACCAGCACGTTGGCGAACGAGATCATGTCGGTCAGCGCGACGAAGTCGCCGGGCTTGTAGCCGATTTTCCGGTAGGCGGTGTAGTTGATCGCGTTGGAGCCGGTGTTGCCCACCAGCACGGTGTAACCGTCGGGCCGGGCGCGCGCGACAAAGTCGGCGCCCAACATGCCGCCCGCGCCGGGCTTGTTGCTGACGAAGATGGGCTGACCCAGCCGTTCGCTCAGTTTTTGCGTTATGAAACGCGTCGGCGTGTCGGTGGAGCCGCCCGCCGCACCCGGAACGATGAAGGAAATGGGGCGCGAGGGCCATGTGGCATCGGCGGCCCGTGCGGGCAGGGCGCCGGTGAGCGCGGCGATGCCCAGCAGGGCGCAGGCGCCGGTCAGTTGAAGCGCGCGGCGGCGGCGGTGGTCAGCGTGCATGTGGTCTTTTGATGCGTGTTGTTTGAACCGCGGGACATCAGCGCGGCTGCATACGGATGGCGCCGTCCAGGCGGATGGTTTCGCCGTTGAGCATGGGGTTTTCGAGGATGTGCAGCGCCGTCATGGCGTATTCCGAAGGGCGGCCCAGGCGCGAGGGGTTGGGCACCGACGCGCCCAGCGACTGGCGCACGTTCTCGGGCAGGCGCATGAGCAGCGGGGTCTCGAACAGGCCGGGGGCGATGGTGCACACGCGGATCAGCTTCGATGCCAGATCGCGTGCGGCGACGATGGTCATGCCGATCACGCCGGCCTTCGACGAGGCGTAGGGAATCTGGCCGATCTGCCCCTCGTAGCCGGCCACCGACGCGGTGAGCACGCAGGCGCCGCGCTCGCCCTCGATGGGCTGGTTCTTGGCCATGGCCACGGCGGTCAGGCGCAGCACGTTGAACGAGCCGATCAGGTTCACGCGGACGATGTGGATGTATTTTTCCAGCGAACCGGCGCTGCCGTCCTTTTCGATCAGGCGCACCGGGCCGCCGATGCCGGCGCAGTGCACCAGCGCGCGGAAGTTGCCCCAGGCCTCGGCGGCTTCGACCGCCTTGGTCATCTGGGCCTCGTCAGCGACGTCGGCTTTCACGTAGCGCAACCGGCCAGGGTACTTTTGCGCCATGGCGGCGCCGCGTTCGTCGTTCAGATCCACGGCCACCACGTTCAGGCCGCGCTCCAGCAACTGGATCGCCGTGGCTTCGCCCAGGCCCGATACGCCGCCGGTCACGAGGGCGGTCATTCCTTCTTGCAATTGCATGATGTTTCCTTGGTTTGGCTGTTGATGTTGATCCGGCAAGCGCCGTCAACCATTGAATTGTGATGGCTGAGGGCGCTCGATGACCGCGCTGCGCTGCCGGGCTGAGGACTTCCGGAGATCAGTGAGACACATGGATCATTAAAATTATCATACGCGCATGATGCGCGTCTAGTAAGTGTTTTCCCTTAGAGAAAAATGCTTTTCCATGCGCTATGCTGTGGCCAGAATGGAAAAATATGAGACGGTCGGTTCTAAATCAGTTCAAACATGGGGGTATCCCGCGCAGCGGGGTGCTTGGGGCAGGAGGCGGCAAGGAGGTTGGGTGATGCATGATTTTTTCAGCCGGGCGGCGGCGCTGCCTGGGCGCGTGGTGCTGACCATGGCCGACACGGGCCGCCAATACGCTGCCGGCGAGTTGGCCAGCCAGGCCGAGCGGATGGCGCAATGGCTGGCGGCCCAGGGCCTGCAAGCGGGCGACACGTTCGCGGTGCTGCTGGAAAACCGCGTCGAGATCGTGGAATTGGCGCTGGCCGCCAACCGAGCAGGGGTGTACGTGGCGGTGATCGGCACGCACCTGACGCCGTCCGAGGTGGCCTATATCGTGCAGGACTGCGGCGCGCGGCTGGCGGTGGCGTCGAGCAAGACGCTGCCGCTGCTTGAAGGCGCGCGGCGCGAGTTGGGCCTGCCCTGCTGGATGGTGGACGAAGCCGCGCCGCAGGCGCCGTCGTTGCAGGTCGCGGTGCGGGCGCTGGACGGCGCCGGCGTCGATCTGGGCGGCCGGCCCGTGGGGCGCGATCTGCTGTATTCGTCCGGCACCACGGGACGGCCCAAGGGCGTGAAAAAACCCATGCTGCCGAGCCAATACCGTCATCTGGCCGATCCCGAAGCGGTGGCGACGGCGCGCCACGTGGGCCTGGACGATGGCACTGTCTACCTGTCGCCCGCGCCGCTGTACCATGCGGCGCCGCTGCGCTACACGCTGCGCGTGCTCGACCGGGGCGGGCAGGCCGTCATCATGGGCCGCTTCGATGCCGGCCAGGCGCTGGCGCTGATCGAGCGCTACCGCGTCACGCACAGCCAATGGGTGCCGACCATGTTCAGCCGCCTGCTGCAACTGCCCGCCGAGGTCAGGCAGCGCCATGACCTGTCGAGCCACCGCGTCGCCATTCACGCGGCGGCTCCGTGCCCGGCGCCGCTCAAGCTGGCCATGCTGGACTGGTGGGGCGATATTCTGCTGGAGTACTACGCCGGCTCCGAAGGTTGCGGCACCACGATGATCGACTCGCTGCAATGGCGCCAGCGCCCCGGCTCCGTGGGCCGCGCCATCTCGGGCCGGATTCACATCGTGGACGACGACGGGCAGGAACTGGCGCCCGGCCAGATCGGGCAGGTGTACTTTTCCGGCGGCGGCCAATTCAGCTACCTCAACGACGAGGAAAAGACGCGCCGGGCCATCGACGGCAGGGGCTGGGCCACCTATGGCGACATCGGCTACGTGGACGAGGACGGCTATCTGTTCCTGAGCGACCGCCGCGCGGATTTGATTCTGTCGGGCGGCGTCAACCTCTATCCGCAAGAAATCGAGAACGCGCTGTCGCGCCATCCGCTGGTGTCCGACGTGGCCGTGGTGGGCGTACCGGATGCCGATTTTGGCGAGCAGCCGATCGCCGTGGTGGTATTGCAACGCGGCGTTGCCGCCACGCCGGAAACGGCGCTGACCATCGCGGCGCAGGCTGGCCAGGCGCTGGGAAAATTCAAGCGTCCGCGGCGCATGGTGTTCATCGACAGCCTGCCCAGGCTGGAAACCGGCAAGCTGTTGCGCCGCGCGCTCAAGGAGCGTTACCGCGCCGATCCCGAGGCCGGCTTCTCGTTGCGCGAGACCGCCAAACACAATGACAATGGCTGAGACGCAAGCAGCAGACCCATTCAATCCAGATTGTGGAGAAAACCATCATGAAAGACCTGATCCAACGCACCGTCTATCGCGAAGACCACGAGCAATTTCGTGAGCAGGCGCGCCGCTTTTTCGAGAAAGAAATCGTCCCCTTCCATGCCGAATGGGAACGCCAGGGCATCGTGCCCAAGGAAGTCTGGCGCAAAGCGGGCCGCGAGGGCCTGCTCAACACCATGCTGCCCGAGCCTTACGGCGGCGGCGGCGACTTTGGCCACGCGGCGGTGCTGATCGAGGAGGTGGCGCGCACCGGCGCCAGCGGGCTGGGCTTTCCGCTGCACTCGGACATCGTCGCGCCCTACATCAATGCCTACGGTAACCAGGCGCAGAAAGACCGCTGGCTGCCCAAAATGGCCGCGGGCGAGCTGATCGGCGCCATCGCCATGACCGAACCGGGCGCAGGCAGCGACCTCAAATCCGTGCGCACCACCGCCAAACTCGATGGCGACCATTACGTCATCAATGGCGCCAAGACCTTCATCACCAATGGCATCAATTCCGAGATCGTCATCGTCGTCTGCAAGACCGCGCCCGATCTGGGCGCCAAGGGCGTGTCGCTGATCGTCGTCGAGGACGGCACGCCCGGCTTCAGCAAGGGCCGCAAGCTGGAGAAGATCGGCCTGATGGCGCAGGACACCTCCGAACTGTTCTTCGACAACGTGCGCGTGCCCGCCGGCAACCTGCTGGGCGAGGAGAACCAGGGCTTCAGGTACCTGATGCATGAACTGGCCCAGGAGCGCCTGGTGGTCGCCTTGCGCGCGGCCATGTCGGTCGAGGCTTTCCTGCAAAAAACCATCGACTACACCCGCGAGCGCAAGGCTTTCGGCCAGAGCGTGTTCGAGTTTCAGAACACCCGCTTCAAGCTTGCCGAGGCCAAGGCCCAGGCCACCATGCTGCGCGTGTTCGTGGACGACTGCATCGCGCTGCACATGAAACGCGCGCTCACGCCCGAGCGCGCCGCCATGGTCAAACTCAACGCCACCGCGCTGCAAAACCGCCTGCTCGACGAATTCCTGCAACTGCACGGCGGCTACGGCTACATGACCGAATACCAAGTAGGCCGCGCCTGGACCGACGCCCGCGTGGGCCGCATCTACGGCGGCAGCGACGAGATCATGAAGGAGATCATCGCGCGCACCTTGTGACGATCATCGCAGGGGCCGTGGCGCGTTGCTGGCACCCTGCCGCAAGCATTGCCTTGTTCGAGCGCGCCAAGGCGAAAGTCAAGGTGTTCGCGGACATCGATCTGGCCGATCATGTGGAGTGGCCGCGCTTCGTGGCCGGCTACCGCATCGGCGTGGAGTTTCGGTAATGCCCGCGTATTGCACGCTGTGCCGTGCCGATGAACATGCTCGGGCTTGAGTCTGTGTCAAGCCCTGTTTTGCGATAGCTCACAGCCTCCAATTTTTCGGCGTTGCGCGCGCGTAGTTCTTGATGCCGATGGCCTTGAAGTGTTCTTTGGCTGACTTGATCTTCGCCAACTCCGAGGGGCGCGTCTTGTCATCATCCTGTGTGCTCTTGGTCTCGCGGATCATGTAAATACGTTCCTCGCCGTCTTCCTGTTTGATGATGGCCCAATCCGGGTTGTAGTTGCCGACCGGCGTCGGCACCTTGAATTTTTCAGGCAGTTTCATGAACAGCTTGATGTCGTCCCGGCTGTCAAGCATATCCGCGAATTTCAGCTCCACCTCGGAGTCATAGACAACGTAATCGAAGTCGGTTTTCTGCTGGTGCCGCACCTTGTACATCTGGTCAAGGAATCGTTCCTTTTCCGTCTCGCCATCGGTTTGCAACTCGTGCAGTTCATAAACCGAGCCGTCAATTTTTTCGCACTCGATGCCTTCCACCACAATTTTCGCCAATTCGCTCTTGAGCAGCCGCGCTGCTTGCGCGATGAAGTCGTTGGGGTTCGGTCTGAGCGACATGTCCATGCAAGAAGCGCTGTTTGATGTGCCGATGTACCGCGACTTTGCCGGCCTCGATGGCATGGCCCGGCTGCCCGACCGGGTCAGCATTCTGAGGTTTCGCCACCTGTTGGAAGAGCACCGGCTGGCAGAGCAATTTCTCCAAGCCGTCAATGAACAGCTTTCGGCCAAGGGCTACCTGAAGGTGCGCTATCGTGGCTTGTTCAAGAACACGCAGCAGATCACCACCTTGTTTGCGCTGGGCAAACCGTCATCTTTTCAGATGGCGCTCGCCAAAGCTTTCTTCAACTCCTGCCGGAAAGCCTGGACGATGGGGCTGGCGCGGTGGCTGCTTGTGCGCAACATGAGTTCGCTCCAGCCAGGCTC
>WRJY01000304.1 GCA_009778355.1 Desulfovibrionaceae bacterium
TGAGCCAGGATCAAACTCTACAGTTCGATCTTGATTTTTGCTCTTGCGAGCCACTCAATAAAACGGAATTGAAGTGAACTTCACTTCTGCTTCATGAGCGCTTGATAGTTCTGAAAAGAACTTGGCAATTGCCATCAAACGCCCACGCTTATCGGCTGTATGTTTTTAATGAACCGCCGCGTCGCTTGAGCTTCGCGTTGTTGTCAGTTGCGATCAACTGGAACCTTGAATTATGACAGAACTTTGAAAGACCTGTCAACCTTTGGGGTCTTTACCGCTTGCGCTCGACTGTTGCCTAGCGCGCTGCTCCGAGCCCGCGGTCACTGGGCTACCGCCTTGCGACCATCTTCGCCTCAGCAGCCAGTGGCAGCGATCAGCGAAGCCTTAGATTGTAGCACTCTTTTTGTTGCTGACGCAAGCGTCATCAAAAAAATTTTTGATCGTTACCGATCGCATGGCTTCCAATCCCGCGATCACTTGGCTACCGCCTTGTGACCACCTTCGCGTCTGCTGCCGTGGCAGCGATCAGCGAAGCCCTAGACTATAGCACCATTTTCCCGGTTGGCGCAAGCGCCATCAAAAAAATCTTCAACCCTCATCAGCCCGCGTCGTTGTTCCGTGCTGGCGCACGGGCAGGATGCAGGTCATCTGGCTTCTGATCCATGGCTCTTATCACTTTGCTGAATGCTCAACTGGCTTTTGGTCACGTGCCGCTGCTCGACCGTGCGGAGTTCGCGCTGCAGGCTGGCGAGCGCGTGGGGTTGATCGGGCGCAATGGCGCCGGCAAGTCATCGCTGCTGCGCATTCTCGGCGAACTCGATCGCCCCGACGACGGCACGTTGCAGATACAGCAGGGGCTGCGCGTGGCCTGCGTGGCGCAGGAGCCGGCGTTGCCCGAAGATGCGACGGTGTTCGACGCCGTAGCCGATGGCCTTTCAGAGGTACGCGCCCTGCTCGACGCCCATGCACACGGCCACGGTGATCTGGATGCGTTGCAGGCGCGCATCGAGGCCGCGCAGGGCTGGACATGGCGCCAGCGCGTCGATGAAACCTTGCAGCGCCTGCGCCTGACGGCTGATGCGCCGGTGGCCACGCTTTCCGGCGGCACACGCAAGCGCGTGGCGCTGGCGCGCGCTCTGGTTGCCGCGCCCGACGTGCTGCTGCTGGACGAGCCCACCAACCACCTGGACCTGGACGCCATTCAGTGGCTGGAAGGACTGCTGCTGGCCTTCAAGGGCAGCGTGGTGGCGATCACGCACGACCGCGCCTTCCTGGACCGCGTCGCCACGCGCATCGTCGAGTTGGACCGCGGCAAGCTGCTGTCGTATCCGGGCAACTTCGCGCGCTACCAGGCGCTGAAGGAAGAGCAGCTCCAGCAGGAAACCGCGCTCAACGCCCGTGCCGACAAGCTGCTGGCGCAGGAAGAAGTCTGGATCCGCAAGGGCGTGGAGGCGCGCCGCACGCGCGCGCAAGGGCGCATCAACCGCTTGCAGGCGCTGCGCGCGGCCCGCGTGGCCCGGCGCGATGCCGTGGGCCGCGTACGCCTGGACATCGACGCCCAAACCGGCGGCTACCAGGCCAAGCTGGTGACCGAGCTGACCGACGTGCGGCTCGCTTTTGGCGACCGGGTGATCGCCGATGACCTGAGCGCCACCGTGCTGCGCGGCGACAAGATTGGCCTGATCGGCCCCAACGGCGCGGGCAAGACGACGCTGCTCAAGCTGATCCTGGGCGAGTTGGAGCCCGACAGCGGGCGCGTGCGCCGCGGCGTCAACTTGCGGGTGGCCTATTTCGACCAGATGCGCGCCGCACTCGACCTCGACGCCACACTGGAGGACTTCATCAGCCCGGGCAGCGAATGGATCGAGATCGGCAGCCGCCGCCAGCACGTCAAGAGCTACCTGGGCGATTTTTTGTTCAGTCCGGCGCGCGCCGCCGCGCCGGTGCGCAGCCTTTCGGGCGGCGAGCGCAACCGCCTGCTGCTGGCGCGGCTGTTCGCCCGTCCGGCCAACGTGCTGGTGCTGGACGAGCCGACCAACGACCTGGACATCGACACGCTGGAACTGCTGGAAGAACTGTTGCAGACCTACGAAGGCACGGCCTTGCTGGTCAGCCACGACCGCGCCTTTCTCGACAACGTGGTCACCGGCACGCTGGCTTGGGACGGCCCCGGCCATTGGCGCGAATACGAAGGCGGCGTGCAGGACTGGTTGACCCAGAGCGCGCGCTGGCAAGCGCTGCGCGAAAACGTCCGCGCCGACACTTCCGATACCGCCGGCGCGGCGGCGACGTCAATTCAGGATGCGCGCGCCAAGCCGCCGTCCGGTTCGGGCAAGTCCGAGCAGCCGCAGAAAAAAAAGCTTTCGTACAAGGAGCAGCGCGAGCTGGACGCCCTACCCAGCCGCATCGAGGCGCTGGAAGCCGAGCAGGCCGGCATCCGCGCCGCGCTGGCCGATGGCGCGCTCTACCAGAGCGACTTGCAGCGCGCCATTGCCTTGCAGGCGCGCGACACCGCCATCGACGAGGAACTGACCGAGGGGCTGGAACGCTGGGCCGCGCTGGAGCAGCCGTAATGCCCCGTCTGACGCCCCATCAAGACTTGTTTTTGACTGGCCGCTGCCAGCCGGTGATGCTGGCCTGCCGGCCCCGCGCCACGCTCAAGACGCCTGGGGGCGTGTCCTTGTTGATGGTCGATCCGGCGCCGATGGTGCCGCCAGCGCCCAACGTCACCGGGGCCACCAGCACGCAGTTGCTGCCGACGTGCACGTCGGCCTCGATCACGGTGCGGTGCTTGCCCGCGCCATCGTAGTTGGCGGTGATGCTGCCCGCGCCGTAGTTCACACGCTCGCCCACCGTGGCGTCGCCCAGATAGGCCAGATGGTTGGCCTTGGCGCCGTCGGCCAGCGTGCTGTTCTTGACCTCGACGAAGTTGCCGATGTGCACCTCCTCGCCCAGCCGCGCGCCGGGGCGCAGCCGCGCGAACGGGCCGACGAGCGCGCGCGGCCCCACCGTCACGCCATCGGCGCCGCCGTCGATGTGGGTAAAAGGCGCAATCACCGCCCCCGCTTCGATGCGCGCGTTGGCGATGACGCAGTGCGCGCCGATGCGCACGCCGTCGCCCAACGCCACCTGGCCCTCGAAGAGGCAGCCGACGTCGATCTCCACGTCCTGCCCGCACGTCAGATCGCCCCGCAAGTCGAACCGCGCCGGGTCGAGCAGGCGCACGCCATCGTCCATCAACCGCCGGGCCTGGCGCTGCTGCACCTGGCGCTCCAGCCCGGCCAGTTGCGCCGGACTGTTGACGCCGGCCACTTCCACCGCGTCGTCGATGCACAGCGCCTGCACCGGCGTGCCGCCGGCCACCGCGTGCCTGACCACGTCGGTCAGGTAGAACTCGCGCTGCGCGTTGTCGTCGGTCAGCAGCGCCAGGTATTTTTTCAGCAGGCGCGTGGGCGCGGCCATCACGCCGCTGTACCACTCGGTGAGGGCGCGCTCGGCGGGCGTGGCGTCCCTGGCTTCGACGATGGCGCGCACCGGCGCGTCGCCGCCGGCCCGCGCGGCGTCGCGCACGATGCGGCCATAGGCGCCGGCGTCGGCGCCGGTGTCCACCGTGAGCAGCGCGATCCGGTCGCCGCCGGCGCACAGCCCGATCAGGCGGCGCAAGGTGTCCGGACGCACCAGCGGCACGTCGCCGTTGAGCACCAGGGTGATGCCGTCATCGGGCAGCACCGGCGCGGCCTGCTGCACGGCGTGGCCGGTGCCCAACTGCGGTTCCTGGAGCGCGTGGCGCAGTTGCATTTGGGCGCCGTTGGCGTTTATCCAGCCGGCACAAAAGGCTTGCACTTCGGCGGCGCCGTGGCCGGCGATGACCACCGCCGAGCGCGCGCCCAGCGCCGCCACGCTGTCCAGCACGTGCGCCAGCAGCGGCCTGCCAGCCAGCCGGTGCAGCGCCTTGGGCAGCTTGCTCTTCATGCGCGTGCCCTTGCCCGCGGCCATGATGACGACGTCGATGATGCTCATGAAATTCCTCTCTGGCCCGCTGCGCCGTGGATCACTGTGATGACGGCGGGCATTATCTGCCGGGCGATGCGCTACCCCAGCGCCCGCGCCACCGCTTGCGCACGTGCCGCCGCGATGCGCTGGCCGATCTCCGGGCCGCGCGCGCCGGCGGCCAGGGCGGCGCCGGCCACTTCCGCCGTGGGCACCGCCAGCGCCGCCGCCAGCGCCGCCAGCAGGCGCGGGCGTTGCGGGTAAGCGGCGCTCTCCATCCCCAGGCGACCGCGGGCGTCGCACTCGCAAGCCAGCAGCGCACCGGCAAAGCGCGCCGGCTTGCGGAAGGCGTCGCAGCGCTCCAGCAGCCGCACCGTGGCGGCGGCGCTCAGAGTGTCGCTGCGGTGAATGTTGCCGTGCTCGCGCGCCACCACGTCGGCCAGCCCGTGGCAACCGGCGGGCACGCGCAGGCGCGCGCTCAAGCCCGTCAGCAGTTCGGCGCTGCGCTTCTCGTGGCCGGTGTGGCGGGGCAGCACGTCAGCCGGCGTGGCGGCCTTGCCCAAGTCGTGCGTCAGGCAGGCGTAGCGCACCGGCAGCGGCGCGCCCAGGCGCGCGGCCATGCGCAGCACCAGCATCAGGTGCGCGCCGGTGTCCACCTCGGGGTGATAGTCGGCGCGCTGGGGCACGCCCCACAGGCGGTCCACCTCGGGCAGGATCACGGCCAGCGCGCCGCAGTCGCGCAGCACGGCGAACATGCGATCGGGATGGTCCGTCATCAACCCGCGCGCCATTTCTTGCCACACGCGCTCGGGCACCAGGTGGCTGGCTTCGCCTTCCCGCACCATTTCGCGCATCAGCGCCATCGTCTCGGGCGCCACGCTGAAGTCGTGAAAGCGCGCCGCCAGGCGCGCCAGGCGCAAGATGCGCACCGGGTCCTCACGGAAAGCGCCGCTGACGTGGCGCAGCACGCGCTGGCGCAAATCGCGCTGGCCGCCGAACGGGTCGATGAGCAGATGGGCCGGGTCTTCCGCACCCGTCCAGCCGGCGCTGGCGGCAATGGCGTTGATCGTCAAATCGCGCCGCGCCAGGTCCTGCTCCAGCGTCACCGCCGGACTGGCGTGCACGACAAAGCCCCGGTAGCCGCGGCCTTGCTTGCGCTCGGTGCGCGCCAGGGCGTATTCCTCGTGCGTTTCGGGGTGCAAGAAGACCGGGAAGTCCTTGCCCACGGGCACGAAGCCGCGCCCGGCCATCTGCTCGGGCGTGGCGCCCACCACCACCCAGTCGCGGTCTTGCACCGGCAGCCCCAGCAGCCGGTCGCGCACCGCGCCACCCACCATGTAAATCCGCATGGCCGCAGTGTATCGGCGTCGCTGCCTCGCAACGGCGCGCGGGGCCTTTCAGTTTTTCATCGTCTTGTCTTGGCTGGCGGCGACAATGGCTGGGCGATTTCCGTCATCAACCTGGAGAGCCATTCATGAGCAAAGCCAAGAACAAGTCCCTTGCGGCCAGCCGCGCCAGCGGGCTGGCGGTCAACATCGGCATCGACGCCAAGCATCGCGCCAAAATCGCCGAAGGGCTGTCGCGCCTGCTGGCCGACACCTTCATGCTGTATCTGAAGACGCACAACTTCCACTGGAACGTGACCGGCCCGATGTTCAACAGCCTGCACGCCATGTTCGAGACGCAGTACAACGAGCTGTGGCTGGCGCTGGACGAGATAGCCGAGCGCATCCGCGCCCTGGGCTACCCGGCGCCGGGCACGCACGAGGAATTCGCTCGCCTGACCAACATCGAAAGCACGCCGGGCGCGCCGAGTGCGCAGGAAATGATCGCCCTGCTGGTGGCCGGCCAGGAAGCGGTGACGCGCACCGCACGCGGCCTGCTGCCCGCCGCCGATGCGGCGGGCGACGAACCCACGGCCGACCTGCTGACCCAGCGTATGCAGGTGCACGAAAAAACCGCCTGGATGCTGCGCAGCCTGCTGGAGTAAAGCGGCGGCGGTCGAGCATCAAGGGCAGCAGGCCAGCGGCAAAAACAAGGTCAGCGGCGCATCAGCCAAAAGGGCAAAGCCGTGATGCCGGTAAAACGCCGCCGCCGGCTTGTCCTTGGCATCCACGATCAGCACTGCGGCGGCAACTTCGGCGCTGGCCGCGCGACGCAGTGCGTTGACCAGCAAGACGCCGCCCAGGCCACGCCCTTTGAACCCGGTATCGACGGCCAGCCGCCCCATGCGGATGGCCGGCACCGCGCCATAGCGCGGCAGCTTGCGCCGCATCTCGTCAGGCAGACCTGCCAGTGGCACGCTGGCCGTTGCCAGAGTGTAGTAACCGGCGATACGCTGCTCATCGGCGAGGGCGACGAAACAAGCCGCGACGCGGCGGCGGATGTCCTGCGAGACCTGTTCGCGCAGATAACGATTCAGGGCCGGCGTGCCGCAGTCGAACCGGGTTCGATCATGCGCGGCGGCATCCAGCGCCGTAATCAGGAACGGCGCGGCGCGCGTCATTCACGCAGCAGCTTGTCGTGACGGGCCATCGCGCGCTTGAGCGCGGGCGCCGGTTCGGGCGGCGACAGCAGCGCGTCGGCAAACCGTTGCTGATCGGCCAGCGACAAGCGGATGACTTCGGCCTGCTCAATGGCGCGTTGCGCGGCTTCCTGAACGGCAGTGACGACAAAATCGGTCAGCGTGCGGCCTTGAATCTCGGCGGCGCGCTTGAGGGTCTGGCGCAGATCGGGGCTGATCCGGGCTTCGAGCCGTGCGGTAGAAGCGGCAAGCATGGCGGTATCCTTTTGCTCAAAATTGTACGGCAATTTGACGGTAAACCGATACCACCGCGCCATCTACGGCAAATCCTGCGTCAGCGCCGCCTCGCCCGCTGGCGCCGGGCCTACGCTGCCCAGCCGGTCTTTCAGCGATTGCGACCGCCCGCTCAGAAGGGCGGCGTAATCGGTGGTGTTGGACAACACTTTCTTGACGTACTCGCGCGTTTCATTGAAGGGCACGTTCTCGGCCCAGATGGCGCCTTCCAGCGTCGGGCCGTTGCGCCAGACGCGCGGGCGGCGGGGGCCGGCGTTGTAGGCGGCGGCGGCCAGCGGCAGCGAGCCGCCAAATTCGTCCAGCGCCAGCTTCAGGTAGCTGGTGCCGATCAGGATGTTGGTGTCGCGGTCGTCGATTTGCGCCGGGGTGAAGTTTTGCAGCCCGATCTTGCGCGCCGTCCAGCGCGCGGTGGCAGGCATGAGCTGCATCAGGCCGGATGCGCCCACTTTGGAGCGGGCGTTCATGACGAAGCGGCTTTCCTGCCGGATCAGGCCATAGACGTAGGCCGGATCCAGCCCGATGGCCTGCGATTGGCGCACCACCGCGTCGCGGAAGGGCATCGGAAATCGCTGCGCCAAATCCACCAGGCCCTCGATGCGCTCACTGGTGTTGATGCAGCGGTCCCACACCTGCTGTTGGCAGGCCAGGTCGGCGGCGGCGTACAACTCGCGCTCGCTCATGGGCGGGGTGTCTTCATTCTGGTGCAGGCGGGTCCAGTAATTCCATTCGCGCACGCCCTCGCCGCGCAGACCCAGGGCGATGGCCAGCAGCGCGCGGTTCAGGCCCGGATGGCGGCGCGCGCCTTCGCGCTCGGCGCTGGTGAGCGGCGCGGGCGCGGGCGGCGGCGTGATGACGCGGCCCAACTCCTCCGTCGCCAGTTTCTCGTAAAAGCCGCCGAAACCGGCGATGCGCTCCAGCAGTTGCAAGGCGCTGGCGCGGTCGGCATCGCTGCGGGCCAGCGCCTGTTTGGCGCGCGCCAGCCAGTAGGTCCAGGCGCTGTCGCCGCGCGCCTGCCCGCTCATGGCCTCGATGGCCTCTTGCACCACCGGCCACTGACCCTGGCGCAGCGCGGCGCGCGCCTTCCAGGCCAGCATGTCGTCGGTCAAATCCTGCGCGCGCGTAACCTTGGCGAAGTAACTTCCCGCATCGTCTTGCAGTTTGGCCGCGGCCTGTTTGCCGATCGTTGCCCAGACCCAGTTGCGCTCTTCGGCGCTGAGCTGGGCGGCCCAGCGGCTGGCCAGTTGCGCAGCCGCCTGACCGGGATCGGTGGCGGCCAGCTTGATGAGCGCCAGCGTCGCCAGTTCCTGCCGCTTGCGCGTGGCCGCCGGGGTGCGCGCAAGCGCCGTCAGGTAGCGGGCGGCGCTGTTTTCGATCTGCGCCACCTCGGCGCTGGCGTCGGGCGTGTCCAGCGCGACGGCGGCGCGCGCCAGCGCCGGGCGGTTGGCTTCCAGGGCCAGGCGGGCGCGCTTCCACAAGTCCTGGTAGGGCAGCTTGCCGGCCTGGTGCAGCAGGCCGGCGGCCAGCAGGCAGCCGTTGTCCAGATCGCGCTGGGCGAACCAGTCGGCGCGCACCTGTTCGATGGCCGCGCGGCTGATCTCGCGGCCCTGACTGAGCTCCAGCGCCGCCGCGTAGCAGCGCACCTGCGGGTCGTCACGCATCCGGAACAGCGGGTAATCGGCGGCAAAGCCCGCCCAGTCGCGCCGCTGGCCCAAGAGCAGCAGCCAGTCGTTGCGCAGGCGGTCTTCCTGGTAGGTGCCGGCGTAGCGGTCGAAAAAGCCGTGCACCTCGTCGGCGCCGGCCTCTTCCAGGCGCGCCTTCAGCTCCCAGTAGGCGGCCCAGGGTTCCAGCGCGTGGCCGCGCGCCTGCGGCAGCAACGCCGACAACTGCGCGCGGTCGCCCCGGCGAAATGCCTCGCGCATGTCGAGGAGGACGCTGTCGCCGGGGGCGGCCTGCGCCGGCGCCTGCGCGGCAGCGGGCGCACTGGCCGGCGTGGCCGGCGCAGATGGCGCCGCCTGCTGCGCGGCCACTGGCGTCAGCAACGGCGCGGCGCCGAGCAGCAGCGCGGCAGCGCGCAACGGTGTCAGAATCATTGGAAAACGCATGGTTCGATTATGAGCAGTTTCGATAAACCGACAATTCGCGAGCGCCTGATACGCGAGCGCCTGGCCCTGCAAGACCGGCTGGCGCGCGCCGACGCCTTGCAGCGGGTCATGCGCATCTGGCTGATCGGGCGGCCCGACACCGTGATCGGCGCCTACTGGCCCATCAAGGGCGAGTTCGATCCCCTGCCCGCCCTGCACCGCTGGAAGGAGGACGGCGAATTGATGGACGAGCCGCGCCGCCGCCGCATCGGCCTGCCGGTGATGGACAAGGCCGACCGGACGCTGCGCTTTCACCTCTGGTACCCTGGCTGCCCGATGGAGGACGACGCCTACCGCATCCCCAAACCCAAGGACACCGAGATCATCGCGCCCACGCTGCTGTTCGTGCCCTGCGTCGGCTACGGCCCCGGCGGCTACCGGCTGGGCTACGGCGGCGGCTTTTACGACCGCACGCTGGCGGCGCTGCGGCCCCGCCCGTTCACCGTCGGGCTGGGGTTCACCAATGGTTTCGTCGATGATTTCGAGCCCGACCCGCACGACCAGCCGCTGGACGCCATACTCAATGACAATGGCGTCGTCTGGCCCATAGCCGCCCCGTAACCCGGCCCCGATACGGCCCGCAGACAAGCAAGACCATGGACAACGAAAACCCCCCCGCGCGCAACGCCCCCATCAAGCCCACGGCCCAAGCCGCCGCCGGCAAGAGCGCCCGCCAGCCAGCCCGCAAACGCGCCGTCCCTGCCGATCTGAACAACGCCGTGCGCCCGGTCAGCGAGGGCGACACGCCGCCTTCGCTGACGCCCAGGGAGCTGGAAAAGTTCGTGGTCAAGCGCGCCACCGTGTCGGCGCGCGACAAGCAGCAGGCCGCCGCGCTGCGGCTGATCGACGACGAATCGGCCGGCACGCCTGCCGAGCGCGCGCACGGCCTGCGCGCCATCCTGGAAGGCGCCTCGTCCGACGACCGCAAGGCGCTGCGCAAGGCGCTCAAAACGCAGGCCCGCGCCAGCTTCGACAAAACCAATCCGGACGAGGAACTGGCCAGCGACTGGCGCGATGGCGGCTACCCCTACAAAAACCTGCTGCGCCGCGCCACCTACGAAAAACAAAAGTTCAAGCTGCAAGTCGAGCTGCTCAAGCTTCAGAACTGGGTCAAGGAAACCGGCGCGCGCGTGGTCATTTTGTTCGAGGGGCGCGACGCTGCCGGCAAGGGCGGCACCATCAAGCGCTTCATGGAGCACCTGAACCCGCGCGGCGCGCGCGTGGTGGCGCTGGAAAAACCCTCGCCCACCGAGCAGGGCCAGTGGTACTTTCAGCGCTACGTGCAGCACCTGCCCACGCGCGGCGAAATCGTGCTGTTCGACCGCAGTTGGTACAACCGCGCCGGCGTCGAGCGCGTCATGGGCTTTTGCACCGACAAGGAATACCAGGACTTCATGCACCAGGCGCCCGAGTTCGAGCGCCACCTGGCCAGCAGCGGCGTGCACCTGATCAAGTTCTGGTTCAGCGTCAGCCGCGCCGAGCAATTGCGCCGCTTCAAGGAGCGCGAAAACCACCCGCTCAAGCAGTGGAAGCTCAGTCCCATCGACAAGGCCAGCCTCGACAAATGGGACGAGTACACCCGCGCCAAGGAAGCGATGTTCTTTGAAACCGACACCGCCGACGTGCCCTGGACCGTCATCAAAAGCGACTGCAAGAAGCGCGCCCGCCTGAACGCCATGCGCTACGTGCTGCACAAGCTGCCCTACACCAACAAGGATATCGAGCAGATCGGCAAGCTCGACCCGCTGATCGTTGGCCGCGCCCACGTCGTGTACGAACGCGGCGAACGGCCCCAGGCGTTGATGTAACCTCGCCGTATGCAACCGGCCCGCGCGCCGCCGCTCCGGCCCGAAGCCGGGCCAGCAACCCAAAGACACACCATGACCAAGTTCCTCTCGCCCGCCGAGGCGGCGCTGCGCGATGCCGCACGCGAATACCACCGCACCCCCACGCGCGGCAAGATCGCGGTAACGCCCACCAAGTCGCTTATCAACCAGCTCGATCTGTCGCTGGCCTATTCGCCCGGCGTGGCCTATCCCTGCCTGGACATTCAGGCCGACCCGGCCAAGGCGGTCGAATACACCTCGCGCGGCAACCTGGTCGGCGTCGTCACCAACGGCACCGCGGTGCTGGGCCTGGGCGACATCGGCCCGCTGGCCGGCAAGCCGGTGATGGAGGGCAAGGGCTGCCTGTTCAAGCGATTCGCCGGCATCGACGTGTTCGACATCGAACTGGCCGAGCGCGACCCGGACAAACTGGTGGACATCATCGCCGCGCTGGAGCCGACGCTGGGCGGCGTCAACCTGGAGGACATCAAGGCGCCCGAGTGCTTCTACATCGAGCAAAAGCTGCGCGAGCGCATGAACATCCCGGTGTTCCACGACGACCAGCACGGCACCGCCATCATCTCGGCGGCGGCGCTGCTCAACGGCCTGGAACTGGTGGGCAAGCGCATCGGCGACGTGAAGGTGGCCGTCAGCGGCGCCGGCGCCGCCGCCATCGCCTGCCTGAACGTGATGGTGGCCCTGGGCGTCAAGCCCGCCCACGTGTTCGCCTGCGACTCCAAGGGGCTCATTTACACGGGCCGCCCGGGCGGCTTCGACGACAGCAAGGCCCGCTACGCCCAGCCCGACACCGGCGCGCGCACGCTGGCCGACGTGGTCAAGAACGCCGACGTGTTTCTGGGCTGCTCGGCCGCCGGCGCGTTGACACGGGCCATGGTCCGAAGCATGGCCGACCGGCCCGTGATCCTGGCCCTGGCCAACCCCGAGCCCGAAATCCGCCCCGAAGACGCCAAGGCCGTGCGGCCCGACTGCATCATCGCCACCGGGCGCTCCGACTACCCCAACCAGGTCAACAACGTCCTGTGCTTTCCGTACATCTTCCGCGGCGCGCTGGACTGCGGCGCCACCAAGATCACCGACGAAATGAAGCTGGCCTGCGTGCGCGAAATCGCCGCCCTGGCCAAGGCCGAAACCAGCGCCGAAGTGGCCGCCGCGTATGCGGGCAAGGATTTGCAGTTCGGCCCCGACTACATCATCCCGACGCCGTTCGACCCGCGCCTGATCCTGCGCATCGCGCCCGCGGTGGCGCAGGCGGCGGTCGAATCCGGCGTGGCCCAGCGCCCCATTGCCGACATGGACGCCTACAGTGCCAGCCTGGAACGATTCGTCTACCAAACCGGCATGGTCATGCGTCCGGTGTACGCCGCCGCCAAGGCCGTCGCGCCCGAATGCAAGCGCGTGGCCTACGCCGAGGGCGAGGACGAGCGCGTGCTGCGCGCGGCGCAGATCGCGCTGGACGACCGCGTCGCCGCACCGATCCTGATCGGCCGCCCGGCGGTCATCGAGCAGCGCATCCGCAAGGCTGGCCTGCGCATACGCCTGGGCCGCGACGTGCAATGCGTCAACCCCGAAGACGACCCGCGCTTTCGCCAGTACTGGGAAACCTACCACGGCCTGATGGCGCGCAACGGCGTCACCATGGAAGCCGCCAAGGCCGCCGTGCGGCGATCCACTACCGTCATCGCCGCGCTCATGGTGCGCCTGGGCGACGCCGACGCCATGCTGTGCGGCACCCTGGGGCGCTTCGACGCGCACCTGGAACACATCCGCGACATCATCGGCGTCAAGCCCGGCGCGCCCGGCTACGCCACGCTGAACGCGCTGATGCTGCCCGAACGCACCCTGTTCGTCACCGACACCTACGTCAACGAAGACCCCAGCGCCGAGCTGCTGGCGGCCATCGCCAAAATGGCCACCGACGAAGTCGGCAACTTCGGCATCCCGCCCAAGGTGGCGTTCGTGTCGCACTCCAACTTCGGCTCGTCCAAGCGCGCCTCGGCGCTGAAAGTGCGGCG
>WRJY01000305.1 GCA_009778355.1 Desulfovibrionaceae bacterium
GGCGCGGAACAACTGCGCCCCGCCCACGCCGAGCAGCGGCAAGATGGCGGCGGCCAGAATCAGAATGCCCATGCCGCCCATCCATTGCAAAACGGTGCGCCAGACGTTGAGGGACACGGGCAGCGCGTCCAGCCCGCTGAGCACGGTGGAGCCGGTGGTGGTCAGGCCCGACACGGCCTCGAAATAGGCATGGGTGAAGCTGAGTGTGCGGCCCACGCGGGCAAAGCCCAGCTCCAGCGGCAGCACGGCGCACAGCGGCAGCATGACCCAGACCAGGGTGACAAGGATGACGCCGTGGCGCGCCTGCAAATCGCGCTTGTGGCGGCGCAGCCCCCACCACAGCAGCAGGCCAGCGCAGGCCGTGATGCCCATCGACCACGGGTACACGTGCCAGATGCCATCTTGCATGTACCAGGACACGCCCAGCGGCAGCAGCATGGCGCAAGCGAACAGAACCATGAGCATGCCCAGCACGCGCAGCACGGGGAGCAGATCACGCATGGCGGCTCATTGGAAACGGGTTGGGTTCAGAGGGGCGCGGCAGTTGCTCCCCGCCGGGGGCTGGGGTAGTTGGGCGTTGGGCGTTGAGCGTCAGGACGCTGAACGCTCAACGCTGAACGCTCAACCCCGATCCCTTTCTCGACAACCCCAAAAAAAGAAGGGAGGGCTAGAGTGGGGGCCAGCGGCGCATCCGGTGGTGACGCCGCTGGCCCCCATCCCAACCTTCCCCCAGAGGGGGAAGGAGCCAAACACTCCAATCCCTTTTGCGGCAGCCTCTTTGAGGTCGGCCTCAAAACCAGCGGCGCAAAAATGTTCACGTTTGAACCCGGCATGGTTCGCCGTCAGAAGAAAGTGGCGCTGACGCGAAACAGGTTTTCGACGTCGCGCACCAGGCGCTTGCTGGGCAGGAAAAAGACCACGTGGTCGCCGTTTTGAATCACGGTGTGGCTGCGGGGAATGATGACCTCGATGGCGGCTTGGCCATCGCCTTGCCTGCCCGCATCGCCGGCGATGCCTTCCGCGTCCGGGATGCCGCGCACGATCAGGCCGATGTGCACGTCCTCGGGCAGGCGCAGGTCTTCCACCTTGCGCCCAACCACGCGCGAGCTTTTGCGGTCGCCGCGCGCCACGATCTCCAGCGCCTCGGCCACGCCGCGCCGAAGGCTGTGCACGGCCTGCACGTCGCCGCGGCGCACGTGGGCCAGCAACTCGCCCAGCAGGGCTTGCGCGGGCGTCAGGGCAATGTCGATCTGCGTGCCATGCACCAAATCGGCGTAGGCGCGGCGGTCCACCAGCGCCAGCACGCGGCGCGCGCCCATGCGCTTGGCCAGCAGGGTGGACATGATGTTGTTTTCGTCGTCGTTGCCGAGGGCCAGGAACAAATCGACATCCTCGACGTTTTCGTTGCGCAGCAATTCCTCGTCGGTGGCGTCGCCTTGCAGCACCAGCACCTCGGCTGGCAGCGCCGCCGCCAGGCTCAGGCATTGCTGCTCGCTGCGCTCGATGATCTTGATGTGAAAGCGCCCCGGCGTCTGCGTCAGCTTGTGGGCCAGGCGCAGGCTGACCTGGCCACCGCCGGCCACCATGATGCGGCGCACCGGGCGCAGGAGCCGTCCTTCGGGGAGATTGATGACGCTCAACGCCTCGGGCAAATGCCCGGCCGCCGCCAGGATGAACACCTCGTCGCCCGGCTCGACGGTGGTGGCGCCATCGCAGCGCACGAAGCGGTCGGGCTCGTCGGGAAACAGGCGGTAAATCGCCACGATGCGCATTTCCAGATCGGGCCTGAGGGCGCGGATTTCGGCAATCTGCAAGCCCACGGCGGGCGCGCCGGCGCGCGCGCGCACCGCGGCCAGCGCCGCCCGCCCGTCGGCGAAGGCGCGCACCTGCATGGCCTGGGGGTATTCGATCAGCTTGCAGATGTAGCTGGTCAGCGACTCCTCGGGGCAGATGATGCGGTCCACGCCGAAGCCGTCCTTGCCCAGCAACTGGCCTTCGTGCTCCAGCGCCAGACTCGACGAGTGCACGCGCGCAATCCGCGTCGGAATGCCGAACATGGCCTGCGCCAGCTTGCAGCAGACCAGGTTGGTTTCGTCCAGCGAGGCGCAGGCAATCAGCAGGTCGGTGTCGCGCGCGCCGGCCTCGGCCAGTACCTGCGGATCGATGCCGCTGCCCAGCACGCCGCGCAGGTCAAAGCGCGACTCCAGCGCGCGCAGGCATTCGGCGTTGGTATCGATGACGGTAATGTCGTTCTTCTCCGACACCAGGCTCTCGGCCACGCTGTAGCCCACGCGGCCCGCACCCAAAATGATGATTTTCATGGCTGCGCGAACAAAGCGTGGGGGCAAGCGCGGACCGCGCCTCCACCGGATACGCTCCGTTTGAGCGGGGCTGGCGACCGGACGCATTCGGCGATGTTGAACGCATTCATGGGCTTGATTTTGACGCATGTAGCCAGGAATCGGCAAAGTGCCTCTCCGATTTCTTGCCGGCTGGCGAACGCATCCAGCGGCCATTTCAGGTTTTCAAATGTGCCTGGCGATTGCCCGCGCCACGGTATCGAAGTGCGCCGGGATGTCCTTCGGATCCACATGGCCGTAACCCAGCACCAGGCCGGGCTGGCGGTGACGGCGATTGATGTAATAGCCCGACAGCGGCCGCGTGATGACGCCATCGGCCAGCGCCGCCGCGCTGATCGCGCCATCATCGCAGCCGGTCGGCAGCCGCAGCGCTGTGTGCAGACCCACGGCTTCGTCCTGTATCGGAAACGCATCGCCGAAGCGGCTGCGGATCGCATCGAGCAGGCACTGGCGGCGCTCGGCATAGACCAGGCGCATACGGCGGATGTGTGAAACGAAGTGGCCTTCGGCGATGAAGTCGGCCATGACCGCTTGCAGCAGGTACTGCCCGCCCCGGTAGATCTCGGCCAGTCCGAGCGTGAAGCCCTCGGCCAGATCCTCGGGCACCACCAGATACCCCATGCGCAGGCCCGGAAACAGCACTTTGGAAAACGTTCCCATGTAGAGCACGCGCCCCGCTTCGTCCAGTCCCTGCAGCGAGGGCAAGGGCCGGCTGCCATAGCGAAATTCGCTGTCGTAGTCGTCCTCCACCACCCAGCAGCGCGCCGAGCGCGCGTATTCCAGCAGTTGGCGGCGGCGCGCCAGCGACATCACGGCGCCAAGCGGATATTGGTGCGAGGGCGAAACGACGATCAGCCGCGGAA
The DNA here is from genome assembly GCA_009778355.1 of Desulfovibrionaceae bacterium. Taxonomy (GTDB): domain Bacteria; phylum Pseudomonadota; class Gammaproteobacteria; order Burkholderiales; family Burkholderiaceae_C; genus Ottowia. Next base: position 3,224 of record WRJY01000305.1, read on the forward strand.
CAGGCTGCTGACCGGTCTGCGTCTGCCGCACGTGGCGCGCGAACTGCAAGCCCTCGTGATCGACCGGCGCCGGCAGCACGTCGACGCCGGCGGCGCGCAGCACGCTGCGCACGCCCCAGTAACCCGGGTCTTCCATCCACACACGCTCACCCGCGTCGCACAGCATGTACGCAATCAGTTGCAGGCAGGTGTGGATACCGAAAGTCACGATCAGTTGCTCCGGCGTGCAGCGCACGCCGCGCGCAGTGCGCAGGTAACTGGCCAGCGCAGTGCGCAGCGGCGCATAGCCAGGGCCGACGGCATACGACAGCAACTCGGGCGAAGGCCTGCGCAACGCGCGGTTGGACAGCCGCGACCAGATGCGCAGCGGGAACATGCGTACATCAGGCACGCCGGGCATGAAGGCGCCCCACTGCCGCGTACCGGCGCCCGCGCCGTCAGTCAAGGCCATGCCGCGTTGCGAGAAGGTGGCGCGCGGCAAAAACATGCCCGCGCGATTTTCCCGGGGCGATGCGCGCGATTTGTTGTTGTAGGGCGAACCGACCAGCCGGTCGGGGTTGGTGTCGGCCACGAAAGTGCCGCTGCCGACCCCGCCGCGCACATAGCCTTCCGCGCTCAACTGTTCGTAGGCACGGATCACCGTGTTGCGCGAGATGCCCAATTCCCGTGCGAGCTGGCGCGAGGGCGGCAACTGCGTGCCCGCCTCCAGCGAGCCGCCAAAGATCGCATCCTGCAATACCCGGTAAAGCCGCCAGTAGACAGGCTCCACGCCTTCCGCGCCCTCCTCCGTGGCAGCGTCCAGGCGTTGCAGCACGAAGTCAGTCAACATCAAACGGCGAGGCGCGAAGCGGCGGAGGGAAGGACGCGCATCAACCAAAAATTGGCTCCCATAAAAATACGAAATTGGGTCTTAGTCTAATGCCAATTCGTTCATACACTGGCTGCGCACGGAAGACTTGGAGACCCTTCGACATGAACGCCAAAGATCCACATCAAAATGCCCTATGGACCGCGCGCCGCCAGAACGCCACGCCGCGCGGCGTGAGTGTGCTGACCGAACATTACGCCGACCGCGCCGAGAACGCGCAGGTCTGGGATCTGGAGGGACGGCGGCTGATCGACTTTGCCGCCGGCATCGCCGTCGTCAACACCGGACACCGGCATCCCAGGATCGTTGCCGCCGTGCGCCGGCAACTGGAGCGTTTCACGCACACCTGCTATCAGGTGCTCCCCTACACGGACTACGTGGAATTGGCCGAAAGACTCAATGCCGTCACGCCAGGGACGCACGCCAAGAAAACCGCGCTCTTCACCACCGGCGTGGAAGCGGTGGAAAACACCATCAAGATCGCGCGCGCCGCCACCGGCAGGCCGGGCGTAATCGCACTGACCGGCGCTTTCCATGGCCGCACCTTCATGGGCATGGCGCTCACCGGCAAGGTAACGCCCTACAAGACGGGCTTTGGGCCTTTCCCCGGCGGGGTGTATCACGTGCCCGCGCCGGTCGAATTGCACGGCGCCAGCGCCGACGAGGCGATCGATTCGCTACAGCGCCTGTTCAAAGCCGACATCGATCCGAAGCAGGTGGCTGCCATCATCTTCGAGCCAGTGCAGGGCGAAGGCGGGTTCTACCCCATGCCGGCGGCCTTCGTGCGCGCCTTGCGCGAACTCTGCGACACCCACGGCATCCTGATGATTGCCGATGAAGTGCAGACCGGGTTTGGCCGCACCGGCCGCTTGTTTGCCATGGAACACTACGATGTCGTCCCCGACTTGATGAGCATGGCCAAGGGGCTGGGCGGCGGTCTGCCGCTGTCGGCCGTGACCGGGCGCGCCGAGATCATGGATGCGCCCGCGCCCGGCGGCCTGGGCGGCACCTACGCGGGCAATCCGCTCGCCGTCGCCAGCGCGCTGACGGTGCTTGACGTGATAGCCGAAGAAAACCTGCCGGCGCGCGCCGAGCGGCTTGGCCAGCGCCTCAAGGCGGTACTGCAAGAAATGCGGGGGCAACAGCCTCGCATCGCCGACGTGCGCGGCTTGGGCGCGATGGTGGCCGTCGAGTTCTGCCACCCGCAAGACGGCACGCCCGACGCCGAATTCACCAACGCCGTCCAACGCCGCGCCTTGCAAGCCGGGCTGCTGCTGCTCACCTGCGGCGTCTATGGCAACGTCATCCGGTTTCTGTTTCCGCTCACCATCGAGGATGCGGTATTCGAAGAAGGACTGGAAATTCTGCGGCAGGCGCTCAAGGGGTGAGCCGCCCGAAGCCTGCGCTTTATCAAGGCATCATGGCCCCATGGCGCGCGCCCATGCGTCCGGACAAGCGTGTCTGAAAGCGGAATGCAAACCAGGGGCGGCGTTCAAAACTCTCGTTCACATCCATCTGCGCCGAGGAAAATCAACAAGTCACGACCAATGTGGCCAGGTGGCGGTAAAATAACGCCAAAACATCTGACGCGCTTGCGTTTCGGACATCCTCATGCCGGGATGCATAATATTTCAACTCAAAAATGAAAATGGATTTCAAATCAAAGGAGACAGCAATGAAACGAAATGTCGATCCGATCACGCTGGCGGTCGTGCGCGGGGTTCTTGAAACCACCCAGCGCGAAATGACCATGACCCTGGAAAAGACGGCCCGATCAAGTGTATTCAACGTCGCGCACGATTACAGCAACGCCATTTTCAACGAACGCCCCGAGATGATTTTACAGGGGCAGGATATTCCCATTCACCTTGGCGGCTTGATTCCGGCAATGAAGGAAGTCGCCAGATTCTTCGGTGACGACCTGCATGACGGAGACATCATTTACCACAACGATCCCGCTTACATGGGCAGTCACATCGTTGATTGTTGCATGTACAAGCCGGTGTTCTATCAAGGCAAACTGGTTTTCTGGACCGTATGCAAGGGCCATGTGACCGATATTGGCGGCCCGGTGCCCGCCGGTTACAACCCGGACGCGAAGGAAATTTACGCCGAAGGTTTGCGGATTCCTCCGGTCAAACTCTGGGATCGGGGCGTCGAGCGCTACGACGTGGTCAATTTCATGCTGACCAACATGCGCTCCCGGCGTGATCAGGAAGGCGACTTGAAGGCACAGCTTGGCGCGGTCAACGTCGGAGCGCGCAACCTGATCGCGCTCCTGGACAAATACGGCGTCGAAACCGTGCGCGCCTGCGTGGATGAACTGATGGACATGGCCGATCGCCATATGCGCCAGATCATCCGCGCTGTGCCGGACGGCGCCTACGAAGGCAAAGCGACACTCGAAGACGCCGGGCACGGTTTTGGCGCGCTTGAAATCCGGGCCACCGTGCGGATCGAAGGCGATACATGTCACATCCGCATCGACAGTCCGCCACAGATACCCTACTTCATCAACTCCTACGAAGGCAACTCCATTTCCGGCGTGTATCTTGGCCTGATGATGTTCACGCAGCTCGATCCCCCGTACAACGAAGGACTGTATCGCTGCGTCAGCGTCGATCTCGGCCCCAAGGGCACGCTGTGCAATGCGCGCGAACCAGCTCCCCACGTCAATTGCACGACAACGCCGATGGAGACGCTCGCCGACGCCGTGCGTCTCGCATTGGAAAAAGCGCAACCGGATCGCGCCGTGGGTTCGTGGGGGCACTCCAGCGGCGTCAATATCGCCGGAAACGACCAGCGCACTGGAGAGGGGTATGTGACGATGGTGCTCGCCTCCCTGGTGTCGGGCGCCGGGGCTACTGGCTACATGGACGGCTGGCACGCATGTGGACCGCAATGCTGCTTTGGCGCGCTTTATTCAGGCGACATCGAAGCGCTCGAATATGCCTATCCCATCTTGATTCGCCGCTACGGATTGGTCACGGACAGCGCCGGCGCAGGCCAGTATCGCGGCGGTTGCGGCACGGTCTGGGAGGTCGAGCCCATTGGCCACGAGATGATCGCGGTGAGCTTCGGCGAAGGGCGCAAACTGCCTGCCATTGGCGCCAACGGCGCGGCAAGCGCGTTGCCGGCCAGCAAGCTCGGGCGCGTCGAACTCAAGCAACACGGCAAGGTCGTCGAAACGCATCATCAAAACGCGGTGATGACGGTGCGTGACGGCTATTGCCTCGCGACCTACAACCCGGGCGGCGGCGGCTGGGGCGAACCGTTTGCCCGCCCCGCGGAACGGGTGCTGGAGGACGTGCGCAACGCGATCGTGTCGATCGAAGCGGCGCGCGCTGAATACGGCGTGGCAATCGATCCCGATTCCATGCGCATCGATCCCGCGGCCACCCAAGCCCTGCGTGCCAATGCCCGCCAACCCGGTTGAAAGGTCTCACATGAACAGCAAGCAATTTCGCCTTGGCGTCGATGCAGGCGGTACGTTCACCGATTTCGTCCTCGCCGATGGCGCTGGCCGGATGCACTTGTTCAAGGCGACATCGACGCCGGAAGATGGCACCCGCGCAATTGCCGATGGCCTCGGCCAGCTTGCGCAGGCACTGGGCCGCCCGGTTGGTGAAATCCTGTCGAGTCTGGATTTATGCATCAACGGCACGACTGTCGCGCTGAACGCTCTTATCCAGCACAAAGGCGTGAAAACCGGATTGATCTGCACGGCAGGTCACGAGGACTCACTGGAAATCCGTCTTGGTCACAAGGAAGAGGGGCACCGCTACGATGCCCGCTATCCGGCTGCAACGATGCTGGTCGAGCGCCGTCTGCGCCGGCCGATCCGCGAACGCGTGCTGGTCGACGGCACGGTACACACGCCGCTCAACGAAGACGATGTGCGCGCCGCTTGCGAGCTGTTTCGCGCCGAGGGCGTGGAGGCCGTGGCGATCTCGTTCGTGTGGTCGGTGGCCAATGGCGCGCACGAGCGGCGGGCGGCGCAAATCGTGCGCGAGATGTTGCCCGGCGTCTATGTGTCGGTTGGCCTGGAAGTGTTCCCGCAGATGCGCGAGTACACCCGCACCTCGACCGCCGTGGTCAATGCCTACCTCGGCCCCGTGCTGTCGCGCTACGTGAACCGCATCGAGCGGTTCTACGTTGAGAACGGCATCGCGTCGCCGGTGCGCTTTTATCAGTCCAATGGCGGCATGGCTTCGACCGGCGCGATGACCTCGCGCGCCGTCAACGCGATCAACTCGGGGCCGGCATCGGCTCCGCGCGCCGCGCTCTTTGTCGCCAAACCGTTCGGCCATCGGAACCTGATCACCATCGACATGGGCGGCACGTCGTTCGACATCACGCTCACCAAGGATGGCGTCACCAACATCAACAAAGACATCGACTTTCTGCGCTACCGGATCGGCACGCCGATGATCCAGGTCGAAACGCTCGGCGCGGGCGGTGGTTCGATTGCATGGGTCGATCCGATGGGGCTGCTGAAGGTCGGCCCGCAGAGTGCGGGGGCGACTCCCGGCCCTGCGTGCTATATGCGCGGGGGCGCCGAACCAACCGTCACCGATGCCAACGTCGTGCTCGGCTATCTCAACCCCGAATCGCTGCTCGGCGGGCGCGTGAAGATCGATGGAAACCTGTCGCGCAAAGCCATCGCAACCCATATCGCCGAGCCGCTCAAGCTCAGCCTGGAAAAGGCAGCCTATGGCATTTATAACATCGTCAATATAAACATGATCAACGGGATCCGGCGCGTGTCGATCGAGCGCGGCTATGATCCCCGCGATTTTGTTCTGATTGCGGCCGGCGGTGCAACTTCGCTGCATATTGCCGCGCTTGCCCGTGAAATTGGCGTAAAAACCGTGCTGGTATCCAAGCTGGCGTCGGGCCTGTGCGCATTCGGGCAATTGCTCTCCGATGTCAAATACAACTACATGGCGGCCTGTCCGATGCGCATTGAACCGCATTCACCGCTGGAGCGCGTCCAGCAGCAGTTCGATCGGATCGAGACCGAAGCGATTGCCGCGCTTGAACGCGAAGGCTTTTCGCGTGAACGCATCCACATCGACCGCCAACTCGACATGCGCTATTCCGGACAAATCCATGAATGCTCTGTCAATATAGGATCGATGGAAGTCAACCAGGAAACCATCGGAACGATCCGCAAGATGTTCGACCATCGCCACAAGCAGCTTTTTACCTATGCCGAACCGGAAAGCCAAGTCGAAATCGTCAACCTGGAAAGCACGGTGTCAGGGGTGATTGACCAACCACCGTCTCAAACCATTGAGGCAAGCCGTGCTCCGGCAGAGCGCGCCATCAAGGGACAGCGAGAAATGATCTTCGGCAAGGGCCAGGATGTCGAAATGATAAATTCACCCATATACGATGGCATGCAGCTTGGCGCTGGAGATACGATCGATGGCCCCGCCGTGATTGAGGAAATTACGACATCCATCGTGCTGCCGCCAGGCTGGCGGGCGCGTCTCGACGTTACCGGCACCTACGTGCTGACCGATGAAGGCGAAAATCGCTGACGCCGAATCGAATGGATGAAAAGCCTTGGAGCCTGTTCAAGGTCTCCGAAGCAAGAGCGCCATGAAGAAGAGATGAACGAACTGCAAGCTGGTGTTGAGTAGCCGCTCGCAGTTCTTCCACAGGCGTCCATCCTTCTCCAGCCAGGCAAAACTGCGCTCGATTACCCAGCGCTTGGGTATCCCTTGAAGGTGTGCAGTTCACTGCGTTTGGCAATCCGTACCGTTACCCCTTCGCCCAATGTCTCGCATACGCCCTGCGCGAAGACTTGCCCCACATAGCCGCTGTCACACAGCAAACCCTTGAGCTGCCTCAGCCAAACCTTGCCAGTATAGAGCGCCCTGCGCGCGCCACGGCCCTTGAAATCGCTTCGCAGCGTCTCGATTCCAAACCGCTGGCACAATGGCGCGCCCATGTCCACGCTGATTTTTTCCCACGGCAACAGCTTTCCGGCCAGTACCTACCGCGTGATGCTCGACAGCCTGCGCGCGCGCGGCTTCGAGGTGCACGCGATCGAGAAATACGGCCACGACCCCGCCTATCCCGTCACCGACAACTGGCCGCATCTGGTGCGGCAACTGGCCGACTTTGCCCGTGCGTGCGCGGGCGCCGGCGGCCCGCCGCCCTGGCTGGCGGGCCATTCGCTGGGCGGCATTCTCAGCCTGATGTGCGCCGCGCAGTACCCCGAACTGGCGCGCGGCGTGGTGTTGCTGGACTCGCCCGTGGTCAGCGGCTGGCGCGCGCGCGGATTGGGTCTGGCCAAGCGCGCGCCCAAACTGATGCGGCGCTTTTCGCCCAGCCAGGTCAGCCGGCGGCGGCGCAACGAGTGGGAAGACCGCGAGGCGGTATTCGAGCACTTTCGCGGCAAGAAAATCTTTGCCGCCTGGGATCCGCAGGTGCTGCACGACTATGTGAACCACGGCACCATCGACGCCGATGGCAGTTGGCGGCTGGCGTTCGACCGCGAGGTGGAATCGCACATCTACGACACCTTGCCGCATCGCATCGAAAGTCTGCTCAGGCGCCATCCGCTGAAGTGCCCGATGGCTTTTATCGGCGGCTTGCAGTCGGACGAGTTGCGCCGGGTGGGCGGTATCGAGGGCACTCGCCGCATCGCCAAGGGCCGCGTCACGATGATCGACGGCACGCATCTGTTCCCGATGGAAAAGCCCCTGGCCGCCGCCGCCGCGGTGGAAACCAGCCTGCGGGCGATGAGCTGAAACCGGACATGAACCCGCCGCCCCCTTCGTACTACCAGCGCCACATCTTCTTCTGCCTGAACCGGCGCGAAGGCGGCGAGTGTTCGTGCAGCGACTTTGGCGCGCAGGCGGCGTTCGAGCACTGTAAACAGCGCGTCAAGGCGGCGGGGCTGGCCGGGCCGTGCAAGGTGCGGGTCAACAAGGCCGGTTGCCTGGACCGCTGCGCCGCCGGCCCGGTGGCGGTGGTGTACCCCGAGGCCGTTTGGTACACCTACGTGGACTTGGCCGACATCGACGAAATCGTCGATTCGCACCTGAAAAACGGCCAGGTCGTCGAGCGCCTGCGCGCGCCGCCGCACCTGGGGCGTTGAATGCCTGAAGCACTGACTTTGCAAGGGCCGGCTGGCGTCATCGAGGCGCTGCTGGACGCGCCCGAGGCCGGCCTGTTCGACGCCCCGCGCGGCACCGCCGTCATTGCGCATCCGCACCCACAGTTTGGCGGCGCCATGACCAACAAGGTGGTGCAGACCATCGCACGGGCCTACGCGCAATGCGGCTGGCGCGCCGTGCGCTTCAATTTTCGCGGCGTGGGCGCCAGCGCGGGCTGCTACGACGAAGGCCGAGGCGAGGTGCAGGACCTGCTGGCCGTGGCGGCGCTGCAGGCGCCCGCCGAGGCGCCGCTGGCGCTTGCAGGGTTTTCGTTCGGCGCTTTCGTCGCCGCCCAGGCCGCCGCCGCGCTGCACGCCGTGCGGCCCATTGCCAGCGTGGTGCTGGTGGGCACGGCGGCGTCGCGCTTTGCCGTGGCGCCGGTGCCGGCCGAACTGCACGCGCGGACGCTGGTGGTGCACGGCGAGATCGACGACACCGTGCCGCTGGCCTCGGTGATGGACTGGGCGCGGCCGCAGATACTTCCTGTTACCGTCGTGCCCGGCGGCGGGCACTTCTTTCACGGACAATTGCCGCTGCTGAAATCACTGGTCGCGCGCCACGTGCGCGCCGGTTGATGCCATCTTGTTTTGTTGCTTTCCGCGAATTTCCCCGTGCCCCTCATGAACCGTTTCCTCAAGTCGCTGGCCGCGTGCGCGCTGGCCGCCGCTGCCGCGCTGACCCAGGCGCAGATGCCGCAGCCGCCCGAAATCGCCGCCAAATCGTATTTGCTGCTGGATGTCACGTCCGGCCAGGTCCTCGCCGCCCAGGACGCTGACGCGCAGGTCGATCCCGCCTCGCTCACCAAGCTGATGACCGCCTACCTGGTATTCGACGCCCTCAAGGCCGGCAAGATCAGTCTGACGCAGACGCTGCCGGTGTCCGAGCGCGCATGGAAGATGCCCGGCTCGCGCATGTTCATCGACCCCAAGATGCAGGTGCCGGTGCAAGACCTCATCAAGGGCATGGTCGTGCAGTCCGGCAACGACGCCACCGTGGCGCTGGCCGAAGGCGTGGGCGGCACGGTGGAACGTTTCGTCGAATTGATGAACGACCAGGCCAAGGCTCTGAGCCTGAAGAACACCAGCTACAAAAACCCGGAGGGCCTGACCGAGCCGGGCCACACCACCACCGCGCGCGATCTGGCCACCCTCTCGACGCGACTGATGCGCGACTTTCCGGAGTACGTGTCCTACTACAGCATCAAGAAGTACCGCTACCCCGGCACGCCCGCCAGCAACGACACCAACCGCAACCTGCTGCTGCAGCGCGATCCGACGGTGGACGGCCTGAAAACCGGCCACACCAGCGCCGCCGGCTACTGCCTGGTGGCCACCGCCAGGCGCGACTTTCCCAACCTGCCGGGGCGGCGCCTGCTGTCGGTGGTGCTGGGCGCGGCCAGCGAACTGGCGCGCGCCAACGAATCGCAAAAGCTGCTGAACTGGGGCTTTGTCGCCTTCGAGGATCTGAAGCTCTTCGACGCCAACCAGCCCGTGGCCACGCCCAAGGTGTGGAAGGGCACGGCGAGCGAACTCAAACTGGGCCGCGGCGAGCCGATCGTGGTGTCGGCGCC
>WRJY01000306.1 GCA_009778355.1 Desulfovibrionaceae bacterium
CCCTTTGGGGGAGGGCTGGGGAGGGGGCCAGGCGCATCCATCGGCAATACGCCTGCGCCGCGAACCAAGGCTGCCAGCCCACACCCCAACCCTCCCCCAAAGGGGGAGGGAGCGGTTCATGCCAAAACCCCTCTCCCCTCGCGGGAGAGAGGCAGGGAAAAGGGAGCGCCCTCCCAACCCGAATCCGACGCCGTCCACAAACTCAGTAACCGCCAGTGGGAAAGCCTACTGCGCCAGAACTTCATCAACATCCGCCGCGTGCGCGAGTGGCGCGACATCCACACGCAACTGCGCACCGTGGTGGCCGAGCACCAGTGGCGCGAAAACGCCCAGCCTGCCGGCTACGAGGCGGTGCACCAGTCGCTGCTCGCCGGCTTGCTTGGCAACGCCGGCTGCAAGCTGGAAACCGACGACGCGCAAAGCGGCGAATACCTGGGCGCGCGCGGCATCAAGTTCTTCCGCCATCCGGGCGCGCACCTGAGCAAGCGGCCCGGCAAGTGGATCGTCTGCGCCGAACTGGTAGAAACCACGCGCCTGTTTGGCCGCGGCATCGCCGCCATCGAACCGCAGTGGCTGGAAGAAACGGGCGCGCATCTGCTCAAAAAACAGTTGCTCGACCCGCATTGGGAGAAAAAGGCGCAGGACGTGGTGGCGCTGGAGCGCGCCACGCTCTACGGGCTGGTGATTTACAGCGGGCGGCGCAAAAGTTTTGGCGCCGCCGATCCGCGCGCCGCGCGCGAAATCTTCATCCGCGAGGCGCTGGCCGGCGGCCAGCGGCCCGACGACTGGGCGCGCAGCCTGCCGTTTCTGGCCGCCAACGATCGCGCCATCGCCCAGGTGCAGGAACTGGAGCACAAAAGCCGCCGCCAGGACGTGCTGGTGGACGATGAGCTGATCTACGCCTTTTATGACCAGCAGATTCCGCCAGGCATCAGCAACGGGCGCGACTTCGAGCACTGGTGGCGCCAGGCCAGCCGCGCCAACCCCGGCCTGCTGCGCCTGACGCGCGAGGAACTGATGCGGCACGAGGCCGCGGGCATCACCACCAGCGCCTTTCCCAAAATGATCCGCCTGGGCGGCGTGGACTGCGCCGCCGGCTACCTGCATCAGCCCGGCGACGCCCGTGACGGCCTGACGGTGACGGTGCCGCTGTTCGTGCTCAACCAGGTCAGCGAGGCGCGCGCCGAATGGCTGGTACCCGGCATGTTGAAGGACAAGCTCCAGGCGCTGCTCAAAAGCCTGCCGCAAAAGCCCCGCAGCCGCTTCGTGCCGCTGCCCGCCAGCGCCGAGCGGCTGGCCGAGGCGCTGGGCGCGCCCGAAGCATTCGGCCACGGCAGCCTGACCGATGCGCTGCTGGCGCTGGCGCGCGAGGCCACCAGCCTGGACATCAAGCGCGCCGACTTCAAGCTCGACATGCTGCCCGCGCACCTGTTCATGAACTTCCGCGTGGTCGATGAGCATGGCCGCCAGCGCGGCATGGGCCGCAACCTGCCCGCGCTCAAGGCCGAGCTGGGCGGCCAGGCGCGCGGCGCTTTCCAGGCGCTGGCCGGGTTCAAGACGGCCCAGCCTGCCACGGACGCAGCGGTCGCTGAGTCTGGGCCGTCAACGCCAGCGGCCCCTCAAAAAGCGCAGGCAGCAGCCAAGAGCGCGGAAACGCCCGCCTGGGCCGAAGGCGCGCGCTACACCAAGTGGGACTTTGGCGAGTTGCCCGAACTGCTGGAAATCCGCCGCAAGGGGCAAACGCTGATCGGCTTTCCGGCGCTGATCGACGCCGGCGACGCGGTCACGCTCGAAGTCTTCGACGAACCCGAACTCGCCGCCGCCCGCCACCGCGCCGGCCTGCGCCGGCTGTTCGCGCTGCACGTCAGGGACGCGCTCAAGCAGCTCGAAAAAAACATTCCCGACCTGCAGAAAATGGCTGCCGCCTACATGCCGCTGGGCACCGCCGAGGAACTGCGCGCCCAGATCATCGACGTGGCGCTGGATCGCGCCTTTCTCGCCGACCCGCTGCCCGCCACCGGCGGCGACTTTCAACGCCGGGCCGACGAAGGCCGCGCGCGCCTGGCGCTGATCGCCGGCGAGGCAGCGCGCCTGGCCGGCGCCATCCTGGCCGAATACGCCCTGGCCGCGCGCAAGATCAAGGACGCCAAGGCTGCGCCAGAAGCCGCCCGCGACGCCGCCGAGCAGTTGCAGCGCCTGCTGCCCAAGAACTTTCTCGCCGTCACCCCGTGGGCCGCGTTGCAGCACTTTCCGCGCTACCTCAAGGCCATCGTCATGCGGCTGGACAAACTGCGCGCCGATCCCGCCCGCGATGCCCGGCACATGGCCGAGGCGCGCGCCCAGGACCAGCGTTTCTGGCGCCTGGTGGCCGACCGCAAGGGCCGGCAAGACGCGCGCCTGCAGGAATTGCGCTGGCTGCTGGAAGAGTTGCGCGTCAGCCTGTTCGCCCAGGAACTGCGCACCCCGCAGCCCGTCAGCGTCAAGCGGCTGGACAAGGTTTGGGCGCAGGTGAGCGGCTGACCGGCCGCATCCAGGCGCGCGTGCTCGCCGCCGAACCCGGCGATGGCCTCTCGCGCATGACGGTGGCATACATGGGAGCCAGGCAGTGGATCAAGCCGCGCCGGCTGCAAGGAGGTTACGCTCCGCTACCGCTTGAGGCTGTCTCGTATCTCGCGCAACAGCAGCACCTCTTCCGGCGGCAGCGCGGGCTCGGGATCGGGGTCGGCTTTTTTCAGGCGGTTGATCTGCTTGACCATCATGAAGACGATGAACGCCAAAATGACGAAGTTGACCGCGATGGTGATGAAGTTGCCGTAGGCGAACACCGCGCCCAGTTTTTTGGCCTCGGCCAGCGGCAGGCCCGGCGCCTGGCCCGCCAGCGGGATGTAGTAGGCCGAAAAATCGAGGCCGCCCGACAGCTTGCCGATGACCGGCATGATCAGGTCGCCGACGATCGAATCGACGATCTTGCCGAACGCGCCGCCGACGATGACACCCACCGCCAGGTCGATGGCGTTGCCCTTGACCGCGAATTCGCGGAACTCCTGCATCATTTTCATGTGACTTGCTTTCTGTAAGAGCCTGCTGAGATCATAAACAGGCTCTAAAAGGCCCAATCCTGCGCGCGGTTCGTGGTATACCCCGATTGCGCTCCGCTACAATGCCACGTCAGTCAGCGTAGCAGACAATCAGAGGATCACAGATGAGTGACGCATCACCCAGCAACTTTACCCCTGCGCCATTGGATAGCAGCAAGCGTACTTGGCTTTTAGCGACCAGTTGTGTCGGCGCTGTTGGTACCGTGGCGCTGGCGGTGCCTCTCCTCGAAAGCTTCTCGCCGTCCGAGCGTGCCAAGGCCGCCGGCGCCGCGGTCGAGGTGGACATTTCCCGCCTCAAGCCGGGCGAAAAACTCACCGTCGAATGGCGCGGCAAGCCGGTGTGGATCATGCGCCGCACGCCCGAGCAGATGGCCACGCTCAAGCAGGACGGGGCCGATCTGGTCGATCCGCTGTCCAAGCGCACCGCCTTCCCGACGCCCGCCTACGCCAGCAACGAAGCGCGCTCGCGCGAGGATCACCCGGAGGTTCTGGTGGTGATCGGCATTTGCACGCACCTGGGCTGCTCGCCGGTGGACAAGTTCCAGACCGGCGCCCAGCCCGCGCTGCCCGACAACTGGCCGGGCGGCTTTTTCTGCCCCTGCCACGGCTCCACGTTCGACCTGGCGGGCCGCGTGTACAAGAACAAGCCGGCGCCGGACAACCTGGAAGTGCCGCCGTACATGTTCCTGGCCGAAAACAGGCTGCTGATCGGCGAAGACAAAAAGGCATAAGAGGCGGACATGGCTGAATTCAAGGAAATTTCTCCCAACGCGCCGCTGGGCGCCAAGGTTCTCAACTGGTTCGAGAACCGCTTTCCGACTGCGTTCGATGCTTATGCCAAGCACATGTCGCAGTACTACGCGCCGAAGAATTTCAATTTCTGGTACATCTTCGGTTCACTGGCGCTGCTGGTGCTGGTGATCCAGGTCGTGACCGGCATCTTCCTGGTCATGCACTACAAGCCGGACGCATCGGTCAACGCCAGCGGCTTGCCGGTGGCCTTCGCCTCGGTCGAATACATCATGCGCGACGTACCGGGCGGCTGGTTCATTCGCTACATGCACTCGACCGGCGCGTCGGCGTTTTTCATCGTCGTCTATCTGCACATGTTCCGCGGCATGTTGTACGGCAGCTACCGCAAGCCGCGCGAGTTGATCTGGATCTTCGGCGCCGCCATCTTCCTGTGTCTGATGGCCGAGGCGTTCATGGGCTACCTGCTGCCCTGGGGCCAAATGTCCTACTGGGGCGCGCAGGTGATCGTGAACCTGTTCTCCGCCATTCCGTTCATCGGCCCTGACCTGTCGCTGTGGATTCGCGGCGACTACGTGGTGGGCGACGCGACGCTGAACCGCTTTTTCAGCTTCCACGTCATCGCCGTGCCGCTGGTGCTGATCGGCCTGGTGGTGGCCCACTTGCTGGCGCTGCACGACGTCGGCTCCAACAACCCGGACGGCATCGAGATCAAAAAAGGCCCCAAGGGCAACCGCTGGTCGCCCGACGCGCCGACCGACGGCGTGCCTTTCCACCCCTACTACACCGTGCACGACATCCTGGGCGTGGGCGTGTTCCTGCTGGTGTTCTTCGCCATCGTGTTCTTCGCGCCGGAGGTCAAGGGCTACTTCCTGGAGTACAACAACTTCATTCCGGCCAACCCGATGGTGACGCCATCGCACATCGCCCCGGTGTGGTACTTCACGCCCTTTTATTCCATGCTGCGGGCCACCACCGAGGTGATGACGGTGATCCTGATGTTCATCGGCATTGTGGCGGCGGTTCTGGTCTGGCGCAACAAAGGCGTCGGCAATGCCGCCAAGCTGGTCGTCGTGGTTGCCGCGGTGGTGTTTGCCTTCTTGCTGGGCGGCGTGAAATGGCTGTTTTCGCTGATCCACGTCGAACTGCCGGCCATCTGGCTGCTGTCCGGCTTCGACGCCAAGTTCTGGGGCGTGGTGGTGATGGGCGCCGCGGTGGTGGTGCTGTTCTTCCTGCCCTGGCTGGACCGCAGCCCGGCGCGGTCGATCCGCTACCGTCCCAACTGGCACATGTGGCTGTACGCGGTGTTCGTGGTCTGGTTTGCCATCCTCATGGTACTGGGCATCATGCTGCCTGGTCCGCTGTTCGCCAATCCGGCGCTGAGCTGGCTGACCAACGAACTGGTGGCCATGATCGGCACGCTGTTCTATCTCGGCTTCTTCCTGCTGATGCCGTGGTGGAGCCAATTGGGCACGCCCAAGCCGGTGCCCGAGCGTATTACCTTCAAGCCGCACTGAGGACTGCTGGAGCCAACAACATGAATGTCTGGAAAAAACTCATCCTCAGTCTGGCGCTGGCCACGGGCTTGGGCGGCAGCGCTTTCGCCAGCGAAGGCGGCGTCGCCTGGGACAAGGCGCCCGTTGACACCAAGGATCAAGCGTCGCTGCAAAGGGGCGTCAAGACCTTTGTCGAATACTGCCTGGGCTGCCATTCAGCCGCGGCCATGCGCTTCAACCGCTTGAAGGATATCGGCCTGACCGAGCAGCAGATCAAGAACGAACTGCTGTTCACCACCGAGAAGGTCGGCGACACCATGGTCGCCGCCATCGACCCCGCGCAGGCCAAGGCCTGGTTCGGCACCACCCCGCCCGACCTGTCGGTAATCGCGCGTTCACGCGCCGGCGCGGGAGGCTCCGGGGCCGACTACATCTACACCCTGCTGCGCAGCTACTACCGCGACGACACCAAGCCGACGGGCTGGAACAACATCACCTTCCCCAGCATTGCCATGCCCCATTCGCTGTGGGAATTGCAGGGCGAGCGCCGTCCGGTGTTCCAGAAGCACGAGCAGTATGGCCATGAGGTCGAAGTGTTCAGCGGCTGGGAGCAAGTCAGCCCCGGCGCCATGACGCCCGATCAGTTCGACAAAACCGTGGGCGATCTGGTGACCTACCTGCAATGGATGGGCGAGCCGGCGCAAAACACCCGCGTCAAGATCGGCATCTGGGTGATGCTGTTCCTGCTGCTGTTCACCTTCACCGCCTGGCGCCTGAATGCGGCGTACTGGAAAGACGTCACATAAGGGCGACGTCAGATTTGCCGGCCCGGCGCCGCAGTGGCGCGGGTCTGCTGCTTGCCGAGTGGGTTTGCGACAATGCAACCCCACTTTTTTCATTTGTGATGGCGCTGCAGCTGGTGCTGCATTCCCTGTAGCCTTCCTCTCGTGCATCCATTTCTTGTCATTTAGGAACCCCTCATCATGATGGTGCTGTACTCTGGCACAACCTGTCCTTTCTCTCACCGCTGCCGTTTCGTCCTGTTCGAAAAAGGCATGGACTTCGAGATCCGCGACGTCGATCTGTACAACAAACCCGAGGACATCGGGGTCATGAACCCTTATGGCCAGGTGCCCATCCTGGTCGAGCGCGACCTCATCCTGTACGAGTCGAACATCATCAACGAATACATCGATGAGCGTTTCCCGCACCCGCAACTGATGCCCGGCGACCCGGTGGACCGCGCCCGCGTGCGCCTGTTTCTGCTCAACTTCGAGAAAGAGTTGTTCGTCCACGTCAGCACGCTGGAAAGCCGCGCCGGCAAGAGCAACGAAAAGGCGCTGGAGAAGGCGCGCGGCAACATTCGCGACCGCCTGACCCAGATGGCCCCGGTGTTCCTCAAGAACAAATACATCCTGGGCGAAAACTTCTCCATGCTCGACGTGGCACTGGCGCCCCTGCTTTGGCGGCTCGATTACTACGGCATCGATCTGTCCAAGAACGCCGCGCCGCTGCTCAAATACGCCGAGCGCATCTTCTCCCGGCCCGCCTACATCGAGGCACTGACGCCGTCCGAAAAGGTGATGCGCAAGTAAGCGCGCCGGGTTTTCGCCATGATGAACGCGATCGAAGCCACCTCCTCGCGCCCCTACCTGATCCGCGCGTTGCACGAGTGGTGCACCGACAACGGCCTGACGCCTCTCATAGCGGTGCTGGCCGACGACACCGTCCGGGTGCCGCGCGAATACGTCCAGAATGGCGAAATCGTCCTGAACATCGGCTTCGACGCCACCAACGCCCTCAAGCTCGGCAACGAATTCATCGAATTCCAGGCGCGCTTTGCCGGCGTGCCGCGCGAAATCATCATCCCCGTCGACCGGGTCCTCGCCATCTACGCGCGCGAAAACGGCCAAGGCATGGCATTCCCCGTCTCCGTTCCGAACAGCGCTGCCGAAAGCCCCGCCGCCGCGCCCGATCAAGCCGCCGAACCGGCGTCCGGTGCACGCAACCCGATCCAACTGGTGCCCCAAGGCAGCGTCGGCGACGATGACGATGGCACCCCAACCGACCCATCCTCCCCGCCCAAGCGCAAGCGCCCCACACTCAAGGTCGTCAAATAAACCCCCAAGGCGCAGGCTAAAATCTGCCCCCCACGCCGCCTTAGCTCAGTTGGTAGAGCAACCGCCTTGTAAGCGGTAGGTCGTCAGTTCGAATCCGACAGGCGGCACCATGGATTGCATTCTGGTAGTGCAGCATCGCGCGCTTTGACCTTGTCAAGGTGGGATGCCTGGACGCTTACCATGCGCTGAACCGAGCCGCATTGGGGCCGGCAGCCTTGCATCACCCACTGAAACGAATCAGTCCACGCTGCCGGGCGGCTGTTCGCGCAGTTGCTCGCGCAGCTTGAATTTCTGCACCTTGCCCGAGGGCGTGGAGGGCATGGCCTCGCGCACCACGAGGCGTTCGGGGATGTATTGCAGCGCGACTTTCTGGTTCTTGAGGAACTCGACGATCGAGGGCAGGTCGATGCCCTGGCCCGGCTTGGGCACCACCACCGCGCAGGCGCGCTCGCCCAAGCGTTCGTCGGGGTAGGCGACGATGGCGGCCATTTGCACCGCCGGGTGGCGGTACAGCAGGGTTTCGATTTCGATCACGGGGATGTTCTCGCCGCCGCGAATGATGACGTCCTTGCTGCGCCCGGTGATGCGCAGGTAGCCGCGCGCGTCGATGCTGGCCAGGTCGCCAGTGGTGAACCAGCCGTCGGCGTCGGTGCCGTTGAGGTGCGCGCGCTTCAGGTAGCCGCCGAAGTTGGAGCACGAGCGCACCAGCAGGTCGCCCGCCACGCCCGGCGGCGCGCTCTTGCCATCGACATCCACCACCTTGATTTCGACGCCCGCCAGCGGGTGGCCATCGGTGTTGATGGCGCGTTCGTCGTCGTCGCCGAGTTCGATGGTCGTGACGGCGCCGTTTTCGGTCATGCCCCAGGCCGACACGATCTTGCTGCCGAGCACGCGGCGCGCCTGCTCGACCAGCGGGCCGGGGATCGGCGCGCCGGCGCACAGAAACACGCGCAGCGTGGGCACCGCGCCGGCGCCTTCAGCCACGGCGCGGGTCAGGTCGGTGACGAACGGGGTCGATGCCATGGTGAAGGTGACGCGCTCGGACTGGATCAGCGCCACCGCGCGCGCCGGCTCCCAAACGTCTTGCAGCACCGCGCTGGCCTTGAGCATGATGGGCATCATCAGGCCGTACATGAAGCCGGTCTGGTGCGCCAGCGGCGAGGCCATCAGCACCACATCGCCGCTGCCGAGCTTCATGCGCGCGGCATACGCGATGATGTTGGACATGGTGGTGTTGGCGGTGTGCATGGCGCCCTTGGGCTCGCCGGTGGTGCCGGAGGTGTAGATGAGCTGCGATACGTCGTCGGGCGCGGGACGGCTGCGCGCGAGGATGTCCCGCGCGTCGGCGGCGTCTTCCCACGCGGGGCCGCTGAGCAGCGCCTCGAAGCTGTTCGCGCCGCCGCCGCCGACCACGACCACGCGCTTCAAGTCCGGCAGCTCGGGTTGCAGGGCGGTCAGCATGGCTTCGTGGTCAAAGCCCCTGAACCGCTTGGGCACGATCATCACTTTGGTTTCGCAGTGCTTGAGCATGAACGACAGCTCGCGCTCGCGGAAGATGTGCATCAGCGGGTTCATCACCGCGCCAATGCGCGAGCAGGCCAGGTAGAGCAGCGTGAATTGCCACCAGTTGGGCAACTGGCAGGACACCACGTCGCCCTGGCCCACACCCAGCCGCGCCAGGCCCACCGCGATGCGGTCGGCCATGCGGGCCATTTCGCGGTAGGTAAAGCGCGTGACGCCGCCGTCTTCGGCCCGCACCGCGGTCAACGCCAGTTTGTCCGGGCAGGCGGCGACGCAGGCGTCGAGATCGTCATTGATGGTACGGTCGTGCCACAAGCCTTGGGCCAGCATCCGCGCGCGGCGCGGGGCGATGAGTACGGCGTCGAATTCCATGCTTCATATCTCCTCGTTTGACGGGCGGGCGCGGCTGGCTCAAGCCGGCACGGCCTTGCGCCCGGCGCGCGTGCGGGCGATGATGGTTTTCATGATCTGCGCCGTGCCATCGCCGATCTGAAAGCCCAGTACGTCGCGCAGGCGCTGCTCCATCGGGCCGCGGTCGTAGCCGCCGTGACCGAACATCAGCAGGCACTGGTGGATCGCCTCGTAGGCAAGCTTGGGCGCCCACCACTTGCACATGGCGGCCTCGGCGGTGTGCGGTGCGCCCCGGTCCTTGAGCCAGAGCGTTTGCAGGCACAGCAGGCGCGCGGCCTGAACCTGGGTGTCAAAGTCGGCCAGCGGGTGCGACACGCCCTGAAACGCCGACAGCGGCTTGCCGAAGGCTTCGCGCTGGGCGACGTACTCCCAGGTTTCTTCCAGCGCGACGCGGGCCACGGCCAGCACCTGCATACCGATCAGCGCGCGTGAAAAATCGAAGCCCTGCATCACCTGCACGAAGCCCTTGTTCTCGTCGCCCAGGCGGTGATCGAGCGGCACGCGCACGTTCTCGAAGAACAGCGAACCGCGGCCAATGGCGCGCTGGCCGTGGCAGTCGAAGCGGCTGCGCGTGATGCCCGGCAGGTTCATCGGCATCAGCAGCGCGGTAACGCCATGCGCGGCCGATTCCACGCTGCCGGTGCGCCCGAACACCACGGCGGCATCGGCCTGGTCGGCGGCGGAAATCGAGGTTTTTTCGCCGTTGACCACGTATTCATTGCCCACGCGCTCGATGCGCAGGCGCAGGTTGGCTGCGTCCGAGCCGCCGCGCGGCTCGGTCAGGGCAATGGCGAATATCGCTTCGCCGCGCGTGAGTTTGTCCAGCCAGGGCTTGACCACTTCGGGCTGGCCGTGGTGCGACAGGATTTGCCCGTTGAGCGAGGCCAGCAGGTTGAGGTAGGAAAAGCTCAGGTCGGCGCGGGCGATTTCCTCGCAGATCACGCCGGCGGCCAGGCACCCCATGCCCTGGCCACCCATGTCCTCGGGCAGTTCGGGCGCAATGAAGCCCATCTCGCCCATTTCGCGCATCAGCGCGCGATCCAGCACCCGCGTTTTGTCGCGCTCCAGAAAGCCCGGCGCCACGCGCCCCTGGGCAAAGCGGCGCGCGTGCTCTGCCAGCGCCGCCAGGTCTTCGTCGATGTAGGGGTTCATCCCGCGCTTCTCCTCGTGGGTGGATTTGCCTGACAGTGCCGGCGCGCGGCTTATTTGGCGTACTTGCGGAACTCGGGCTTGCGCTTTTCCTTCAGGGCGTTGACGCCTTCGCGCGACTCGTCGGTGTCGTAGTACAGCTTGAGCGCGTACATGCCCATGCCCGCAATGCCGGCCTGGTGCGCCGTGTCCATGTTGAAGCTGCGCTTGGCAATCGCAATGGCCGTCGGGCTGCGTTCGCAGATTTCCTCGGCCCACTGCTGCACGGTTTCGTCCAGCTTTTCGGGCGGCACGCAAAGGTTGGCCAGGCCCATCGCCACCGCTTCCTGGCCCGAATAGCGCTTGTTCAGATACCAGATTTCGCGCGCCTTCTTCTCGCCGACCACGCGCGCCAGAAAGGCGGTGCCGTAGCCCGGATCGACCGAGCCCATCTTCGGGCCGACCTGGCCGAAGATGGCTTTTTCGGAGCAGATGGTCAAATCGCAGATCGTCGCCAGCACATTGCCGCCGCCAATGGCAAAGCCCTGCACGCGGGCAATCACCGGCTTGGGCACGTCGCGGATGGCGGTGTGCAACTCTTCCATCGGCAGGCCGATGGTGCCGCGCCCGTCATAGTTGCCGTCGTGCGCCGACTGATCGCCGCCGGTGCAAAAGGCCCTCTCGCCCGCGCCAGCCAGCACGATGGCGCCGACATCGCGGTCGTAGCCCGCCTTGTTGAGCGCCTTGATGAGTTCGTCGCAGGTCGTGCCGCGAAAGGCGTTCATCTTCTCGGGCCGGTTGATGGTGATCCACGCCACGCGGTTGCGCACTTCGTACAGGATGTCTTCGAATTTCATGATGTCGTCTTTCGATGAGGGTTGAACAAAAAGCGGCGCTTCAGCCGTTCATGGTCAGGCCGCCGGACACGCTCAGCACCTGGCCGGTGACAAAGCTGGCGTCGTCGCTGCCCAGGAAGGCAATCGCCGAGGCCAGATCGTTCGGCTGGCCCAGGCGGCCCAGCGGAATCGCGCGCGTGAACGCTTCGATGAGCTTTTCAGGGTTGGCCGCGCCTTCGGCCACGCCGGCCAGCAGCGCGGTGTCGGTCGGGCCCGGGCAAACCACGTTCACCGTGATGTTGTGGCGCGCGTGCTCACGCGCCAGCGTTTTGCTGAACGCCACCAGGCCGCCCTTGCAGGCCGCGTACACCGCCTCGCCCGACGAGCCGACGCGCGCCGCGTCGGAGGCCACGTTGACGATGCGCCCGGCCTTGCGCGCCACCATGCCCGGCAACACCGCGTAGTGCATGTTCAACGCGCCCGTCAGGTTGATGGTGATGAGCTTGTCCCAGTCCTGCGGCGTGGTTTTGGTGAAGGGTTTGAACACGTCCCAGCCCGCGTTGTTGACCAGCGTGGCAATGGGGCCGAGCGCGCTTTCGGCGCCGGCGACGGCCTGCTGCACATCGGCCAGCCTGGCGATGTCGCAGACAAAAGCCTGGGCCTGGCCGCCGGCGGCCACGATGTCCGCCGCCACCTTGCCGGCCGCCGCGCCGTTGAGGTCGAACACGGCGACCTGCGCGCCCTCGGCGGCCAGGCGCTTGCAGGTTGCCCCGCCGATGCCGCCGCCGCCGCCGGTCACCACCACGGTCTTGCCTTCGAATCTTTGCATGTCAGCTCTCCTTGCGTTTGAATGCGGGCCATCGTCGCGGCAAGGCAGCCGGCGGCTGGCTTGCATTTGCGTCAATGTATTGTTATATCATACGACATGGATTTGCCTCTTGGCAAGTTCACTCCATGAGAAATTTCATGAAAAAACTTAGGGAAAACCAGAATTCCGCGCGCATGGACCTGGCCAATCGCGTGTTCTTTCGCCTGTACCAATGTGCAAACATGTTGCATAAAACAGGCACCAAGGCGGTGGAAGCCCAGGGTCTGACCACGCAGCAATGGGCCGTGCTCGGCGCGCTGTCGCGGCCACAGGCGCAAGACGGCATGAGCGTGGGCGATCTGGCCCGCTACCTGATGGTCAGCCGGCAGAATCTGTCCGGCGTGCTCAACCGCATGGAACGCGACGGGCACGTGCGCACGGCCCCCAATGGGCGCGACCGCCGCTCGCGGCTGATTACCATGACCGCCTCGGGCCGGCGCGTGTGGCTGAACGAGGCGCAGCCCAAGATCCACGGCTACTACGAAGAGGCGCTGGCGGATTTCTCGCTGAACGACATCGCCCACACGCTGCACTACCTGCTCAAGATGCTGGAAAACATGCGCCGCATCGATGAAACGCAGAGCGGCGGCGCCGAGGCCGAGGCCGAGGCATAGAACGCCCCGCGCAAGCGGCGATCAGCGTCGCGCCGGCGCGGTTGGCCGTTCATGGCGTCACCGGACGGGCAGTCTTTTCCAAATCAGGTATGAGCCTGGAGCGCCCCCAGATCGGCGATGCGAAGCGAGTCGATCTGTTGTAGAAGCCGCCAGTGTA
>WRJY01000307.1 GCA_009778355.1 Desulfovibrionaceae bacterium
CGTTGCCGTCGCGGGCGAATTTGCGCAGGCGGCGCAGGGCGACCTTGATGTTGCGCGTGCCCAGTTCCTGGCTGTCGTCGTAGTCGCGGTAGGCGCGCTGCTCCCACACCTTGACGGCGCTGCGGTTGCCGCCCTTGCCGCCGATGCGGATGCCTTGCGGGTTGTAGCCGCCGTGGCCAAAGGGGCTGGTGCCGCCGGTGCCGATCCACTTGCTGCCGCCTTCGTGGCGCTCTTTCTGCTCTTCGAGGCGCTTTTTCAGCGTCTCCATCAACTCGTCCCAACCCATCTTCTCGATGGCGGCTTTTTGCTCGGCGCTGAGCTCGCGCTCCAGCACCTTGCGCAGCCAATCAGCCGGCACTTCCTTGCGGAAGTCGGCGATCATCTCCACGCCCTTGAAGTAGGCGGCAAAGGCGCGGTCGAATTTGTCGAAGTGCTTTTCGTCCTTGACCAGCGCGGTGCGGGCCAGAAAATAAAAGTCGTCGATGCTGCATGCATCGGGCTGGCTGGGGCCGACCACATGGGCTTGCAGCGCCTCCAGCAAGGTCAGGAATTCCTTGACCGACACCGGCAGCTTGGCCGTGCGCAGGGTGTAGAAGAAGTCGATCAGCATGGCGGGTTCGGGTTAAGCGTCTCTGGCGTTCCCCTGCATTCTGCACGCAAGAGCCGGTTTACGATCTCAGTAGGGCCTGCCGAGATCGTAAACAGGCTCTCACAGCCCGCCGGGCAGCTTCGAGCGCATCATTTCCCTGCGGTCGAACTTGCGCCCATCGACGGTGAACGTGCCGTCGCCCACGGCGTGGAGCAGGCGCTGCTCCTTGCGGGCGCTGTCGAACCAGGCGGCCAGGCCTTGCAGGATGACGATGTTGTAAGGCTCGATGATGTCCGCCACCCGGCATTCGATATGGGCCAGGCATTGCCCGATGAGCGGCGCGCGAACGTGCCGGGCCTTGACGCGGGTCAGGCCGAATTTCTCGAACTTGTCCTCGTCGCGCCCGCAGCAGGTTCCGATGCCCACGGCGGTATCGAGCATGTCCACTGCTGGAATGGCGATCACGCATTCCCTGGTTTTCTTGAGCGCGGCATACGAGTAGTTCCAAGGCCCGGTGGTCATGGCAAAGGACGCGGCGAAGTCCAGCACCATGGTCCAGGTGATGGTCATGACGTTGTCGCGTCGGCCATCGTGCGTGGTGACCAATACCACCGGCCCCGGTTCCATCAGCGTGAAAGCCTTGTGAAGCGGCAAAGTTTCCATGCGGGCCTTCTGTTCCATGATGAAAGGATATGAGCTGTCAGCGGCTGAACGGAAGATCGTGAAAGACGCCAGCGCAACATGCACGCATCACCAACGCTGCGCGCCGGCGCGCTCCAGCAGCGCCGCCCGCAGGTGGCGCAGCGGGGCTTTCATCGGCTGGTCGAGGGCGGCGGTCAGCCAGATGGCGGCGGCGTCCGCGGGCAGCATGGCTTGGCCGTGTGCTTCGCAGTCGCCCCATTTGGCCAGCAGTTCATCGTCGGTCACGGGGTCTTGCAGCGAGCCGGGCGCCCAGTCCGCCAGCACGGTGTCGCTCCAGCCGGCGCCGGTGATCGTTACCCGCACCGGCGCCGCTTCCAGCGGTTCGTGCGGGCCAGTGCGCTCGGCGGAGCGCACCAGGCGCATTTGCGGGCGCAGTTCGGCGCGGCTGACGGCGGCATCGCTGAAGCTGGCCAGGCCGATGCGCTCGTCCACCCATGCGATGGCGGCGCAGTAAGGAATGCTGAACTTGGCTTGCAGGCCGGTGCGCGGCTGCGGGTACTTCAGCGGCGCCGCGGCGCCGGGAGGAAACAGCACGTCGATGGCGACGGGCGCACTCCCCGTTTGGGGCGGGCGGCGCTGGCGCAGACGCTGGATGCCGGCGATCATGCGGTGCGTCAGGTAGCAACTGGGGTAGCGTTTGATCTCGAAGCCCGGCGCCTGCACCGCCCAGGGCGTCTGGGCATCGAAGCGCGGCGAATCGAGCCGCGCTCCGCCGCAAAACGCATGGGCGAAACCGGCGATGGCGTCGTCGCTCGCGCTTGCGCCGGCCTGCGCCAAGGCCACCGCGCGAATGGCGGCGCTGGCCGCAAAGCCAACGTGCAGCGGCTTGGTGTCGGTGCCGAAATTGGCGCGCAATCCGCTGGCCGAACTGGCCGCGATCGACAGCGCCGCGCGCAACTGCGCCGCGGGCAGCCGCAGCAGGCGGGCCTGGGCGGCAGCGGCGCCCACCGCGCCCAGCGTGCCGGTGGCGTGAAAGCCCAGCGCATAGTGGCCAAAACCCAGCCAGGCGCCAAGCCGCAGCATGACTTCGGTGCCCGCCAGGTGGGCCGCGAGCAGGTCGGCCAGCGTCACTTCACCGTTCACGCGGTCGAACCCCGCCAGCAGCGCCGACACCACGGGCGCGCTGGGGTGGCAGGTGGCGATCATGCAAACGTCGTCGTAGTCCAGCGCGTGCGACGCGGCGCCGAGCACCAGCGCCCGGTGTTCGGCGCCTGCCGTGTCAGCGGCGCGCGCGGCGGCGCGCGTGGCCGCCTCGCCTGCGCCGCCAGCCATGCAGGCCAGGGTGTCGAGCCAGGCGCGGCGCGCGTGCCCCAGCGCCGCCGGCGCCATGTCCGAAAGGGGCCGCGCGCAGATGGTCTGCGCCAGCGCCAGAAAATCGAGGCCCGGCTCCAGGGCCGGGGTTACCTTTGCGTCCATCGCGGTTCTCTTTTCTCGTTGAAGGCGCGAATGCCCTCCAGGCGGTCTTCCGAGCGCACCAGCATGTTGTGGAACGCCAGGTCCAGCGCGTAGCCGCCGCGGAAGTCGCAGTCCGCGCCCTGTTGCAGCGCGACCTTGGCGGCGCGCACGGCCATGGGAGCCGAACGGATGATCTCGCGCGCCAGTTCCAGCGCGCGCGGCAGATGCGCGCCCGCGGCGACGCGCTCGTTCAAAATGCCCCATTCCTGCGCTTGCCGCGCGTTCAGGCGCGCGCCGGTGTAGAGCGCTTGCTTGGCCTTGCGCAAGCCAATGGCGCGCACCAGGTTCTGCATACCGCCGCCGCCGGGCAGAAAGCCGCGCCTGATTTCCGGCAGGGCGATGTCGCAGGTGTCGTCGCCGATGATGAAGTCGCACATCAGCGCCAGTTCGATCCCGCCGCCGTGCGCGATGCCGTGCATGGCCGCGATCACCGGGCGCGGGAAGTCCCGGATCAGCAGCAGCACGTCCTCGATGAGCTGGTGCTGCGCCGCCCAGTCGGCGTCGCTCATGCCGTTGCGCTCCTTCAAGTCGCCGCCGGCTGAAAACGCGCGCGCTCCGGCGCCCCGCATGACCAGGCACGACAGCGCGGTGTCGTAGGCCAGTTCGCGCAGCAGCGTCCACAACTCGCGCCACATGGCGGTGTTGAAGGCGTTCAGCACTTCGGGCCGGTTGAATGTCAGCACCGACACGCCGGGGACGGCATCCTTTTCGAGCAGCAGGGTTTGCATTGCGGGTTCCTTGTCGATCGGGCCTGTACGGCGCCGCCTGCGCCAAGCCGCCGCTGCCCGGCGCAAGTCTATACTTATCCTGCACTGCCCGTGATCCCGGCAGGACTGCGCTCGCAAACAAACAACAGCGATAACGACGATGGCCCGATCCATCAGGTCTTTTCAGGAGTTTTTGATGTCCTTCGATACCGAACAGCCCCGTTTGGCGATGGGGCGCCGCGCCCTGCTCGCCTTGGGGGCCGCCTCGCTGGCGGCCCATGCCTTGCCGGCGCGCGCCGCCAATGCGTGGCCCGCCAGACCCATCCGCCTCATCGCCGGGCAAGCGCCAGGCTCGTCCAACGACGCCACGGCGCGGGCGCTGGCCGAATACCTTTCGCAAAAGCTGGGCGTGGCGGTGGTGGTGGAAAGCAAGCCTGGCGGCCTGGGCATGATCGCCGCCGAATACGTGGCGCGCTCCGCCCCCGACGGTTACACACTGCTGCTGTCGCTGCACAGCCAGTTGGCGCAAGCGCCCGTCCTGCTGAAAAAAATGCCGATCGATACCGACAAGGAACTGCTGCCCATCGCCGCCATGGGCGTCGGCCCCGTGGTGGCGGTGGTGAACAAGGACTTCCCGGCGAAAACGCTGCAAGAAGTCATTGCCTATGCCAAGACCAAACACATCAACGTCGGCAACTACTCCATCGGGTCGGGCTGGCAGGTGATGCTGGCGCAACTGACCAAGGATACCGGCGGCCAATTCAACGTGGTCAACTACAAGGGCACGGGCGCCATGCTGGCCGACCTGTATGCGGGCACCATCGACATGGGCGCGGGTTCCCTGGCGGGTATGGGATCGGGCATCGACAAGGGGCTTGTCAAGCCGGTGGTCATCACCACGGGCAACCAGACCAGCCGCTTGCAGGGCACCCCGCGCTGGGTTGACGCCGGCTTCAAAGGGCCGGCCTACGAAGACCTGACCGAATGCAACATGCTGTTCGCCCCCGCCGGCACGCCGCCTGAAGTGCTGCGGCGGCTGGCGGATTTGTTCGCATCATCGGTCAGCGAGTCGCCGCGCATCAAGACCGTGCGCGACATGCTGTACGAGGAAAGCCCGGTACTCACCGGCGATGCGCTGCGCAAGTACATCGACCGCACTTGGCCCAGCTACCGGCGCCTGACGCGCGAACTGGGCTTGACGGTGAGTTAGGGCCTGTCAACGCCCAGTCTTGCGCAACCCGGCATTTGGACAATCACACTCCAATCCCCAAAAAATCCCGCAGCGCCGACAGCGCCTCGTCCGGCGCTTCAGCCATCAGGGCGTGGCCGGCGTTGACTTCGACCAGTTGGGCCTGGCGGGCCAGGGTGGCCAGCGCCTTGGCGGATTTGGGCGGGGTCATCTGGTCGTGTTTGCCGATCAAAAACAGCGTGGGGCAGCGCACCGCCGGCATGGCGTGCTGGCCGTTGGCGTAGCTGTCGCAGGCTTTGAAGCCGGTGTAAAACACATTGGTCTGGCAGTTGCCGGCCAGGATGCGGCGCATCAGCGCCCGCGATGCGCCGCGCAGCCAGAGGCCTGAGGCCAGTGCCGACGGCGGCGGACACAGCGTGCTGTGCGAAAACACGTTGCCCATGTGGATGGCTTGTTCGGGCGCTTCGACCGCGGCTTGCAGCAGCGCGGGCGACACGCTCATGGGGTAGGCCGTGCCGGCCAGCGCCAGGTGGCTGACGCGCGCCGGTGCGCGGGCCGCGGCCTCCAGCGCGATCAGCGAGCCGAAGCTGTGACCGATGAGCGCCGCTTGCTGGAGGCTCGCCGCATCGAGCAGCGCCAGCACGCCATCGGCTGCCGCCTCGACCGATGCGGGCGGCGGGCCGCCGCTGCGCCCGTGGCCAGGCAGGTCGATGGCCAGCACGTTCCAGCCATGGTGCGCCAGGTAGCGGGTTTGCAGGGCCCAGACGCTGTGGTCGTTCAGCACCCCGTGAATGAACACCGCCGTGGGCTGGGCGGCGTTGAAGGGCTTGCCGCCGGTGTAGGCGTAAAGGCTGGCGTTGTTGACTTGGATGTGCATGGTGATGTCAATCGGCGTTTGTTCTGTGGTTTTGCTTCTTCCCCCGCTGGGGGAAGGTCGGGTTGGGGGCCGGCCGCGTCACCAGTGGACGCTGACCCCTATCCCTTGCCTCCCCCCAGAGGGGGAAGAAGTCATACTGTTCAAGCTCCCGCCCTTTCCGCCGCCTTGAGGGCGCGCTTGAGGTCGTCGATCAGGTCGGCGGCGTCTTCCAGCCCGATGGACAGGCGAATGGCGCCGGGGCCGATGCCGGCGCTGGCCAGCGCCTCGTCGCTCATGCCGAAGTGCGTGGTACTGGCCGGGTGGATGACCAGGCTGCGGCTTTCGCCCACGCTGGCGGAATGGCCGAACAGCTTGAGCGATTCGACGAAGGCGCGGCCTTGTACGCGCGAGCCTTTGAGGTCGAAGCTGAACACGCTGCCCGCGCCCTTGGCGCCGTGTTTCAGCAGCCGGTTGGCCAGCGCGTGGCTGGGGTGCGTTGGCAGCAGCGGGTGACCGACGTGGGCGACGAAGGGGTGCGCGGCCAGAAAGCGCACCACCTGCTCGGTGTTGGCGATGTGCTTTTCCATGCGCAGCGGCAGCGTTTCGATGCCTTGCGCAATCAGCCAGGCGCTGTGCGGACTCAGGGCCGCGCCGAAGTCGCGCAGGCCCTCGTGCCGCGCGCGCAGCAAAAAGGCGCCAACGGTGCTTTCCTCGCTGAACGTCATGCCGTGAAAGCCGTCGCAGGGGGTGGTGAGTTGGGGGAATTTGCCCGCCGCGTCCCAATCAAAACTGCCGCCATCGATCAGCAGGCCGCCGATGACGGTGCCGTGGCCGCTCAGGAACTTGGTGGCCGAGTGGCAGACCAGGTCGGCCCCGTGGTCAAAGGGTTTCAGCAGGCAGGGCGTGGTGAAGGTCGAATCGACCAGCAACGGCACGCCGGCACGGTGCGCGATGTCGGCCACGGCGGGAATGTCCAGCACCTGAAGGCCGGGGTTGCCCACCGTTTCGCCGAACAGCAGGCGCGTGCCGGGGCGGATGGCGGCGCGCCAGCCGTCCAGGTCGTCCGGCTGAACGAAGGTGGTGTCAACGCCAAAGCGCCGCAGCGTGTGGTGCAGCAGGTGGTGGCTGCCGCCGTACAGCGCCGCGCTGGCGACGATGTGCCCGCCCGCGCCCATCAGCGTGGCCACCGCCAGATGCAGCGCCGCCTGACCGCTGGCGACGCTGATGGCGCCGATGCCGCCTTCCAGCGCGGCGATGCGCTGCTCCAGCGCCGCGTTGGTCGGGTTGCCGATGCGGCTGTAGATGTAGCCCGCGCGCTCCAGGTTGGACAGCGCGGCGGCGTGGTCGCTGGACTCGAACACGAACGCGGCGCTCAGGTGGATCGGCAGCGCGCGCGCGCCGGTGGCCGGGTCGGGCGCGGCGCCCGCGTGCAGGGCCAGGGTGTCGAAGCCGGGGTCGGCGTAGCCGGGCATGGAGGTTCCTTGGAAATGGGGAGCGGGGTTATTGTGGGCTATATTTGCCGGCATGAAAGTCCGCGACATTCTGCGCCTGAAAGGCGGCGCCCTGTTCACCATCACCCCAGAAGACAGCCTGACACAGGCCGCCCGGATCATGTCCGAGCAGGACATCGGCTCTCTGGTGGTCATGTCACACCAGCGGGTGGTGGGCATTCTCACCTTCCGCGAAGTGATTCAGGCCGCGGTGAGCAATGGCGGTTCCATCGAGGGTCTGTCGGTCTATCGCAGCATGGACCCCGGCCCGCTGATCTGCACGCTGGAAACCGAAATGGACGAGGTGCGCCGCATGATGCTCGATCGCCACGCGCGCTACCTGCCGGTGATCGAACGCCAGCAGTTGCAGGGCGTCATCAGCTTCTACGACGTTGCCAAGGCGGTGGTGGACAGCCAGAACTTCGAGAACCGGATGCTCAAGGCCTACATCCGCGACTGGCCGGAAGCAGACGGCGAAAGCGCCAAGCCGCCTGCGGCTTGAGCGGGAGTGGGCGTCAGTTTGTGGCGGCGGAGCAGCGCTTCAGCCCGCCATCGAGTCGTTCACCTGCTCGTTGAACTCGACCTGACCGAACGCCGCGCCAATTTCGCGCGGCAGCGCGTCCAGGGCCGAGAACACGCCGAGCACCTTGTTGCCCGACACCAGCGGCAGGTGGCGAAAGCCCCGTTCGAGCATCAGCACCACGGCGTCCGAGACCAGGGTTTCGGGCGGCACGCAGATCGGATTGGGCGTCATCACCTCGCGTACTGAAGTGACGTCGGGGTTCAGCCCGCGGGCGAGCACGCGCGTCATCAGGTCACGCTCGGTCAGAATGCCCAGCAAGCTGTCAGGCGGCTCCATGATGAGCACGCCGCCGGCGTTGGCGCGCGCCATGACGCGCGCGGCGTCGCGTATGGTGGCCTGCGGCAGCACGCTGAGCACATGCTTGCGCGAGATGGATTGAAAAACAGTGCGTTCGGCCATGATTCGTCTTCTCCATCAAAAAGCGCGCCACAGCGGCGCCATGGGTTTCACATCAAAACAGTTCCGACTCGATTGCGCGCACACTTGCTGCCGGCCTCCATTCCAACTTTTCCCACAGGGGAAAGAAGCAGCATCCTCCTGCCTTTGACAGGCAGGGCGAGGGTCCGCGGCGATGAATGACGCGCGTATGAACACACCTCGGGAGTACCAACGATTCCAGGGACAGTTAGCATTGATCGACCTGACGGCAGCATATGATGATATCGCACCCTATGCGGATCACCGCGGAGCAATTGGCCCGTACCGGACATTGCCTGCCTACGCAGCGCGGCAACGCCGTGATCGAGTGCAAGGTCACGCAATTTCAGCCCGCCCCATGCGCCAGCAAGAGGCGCTGGTATTCGGGATGCCGGTCGATCCAGGCTTTGACGAAGGAGCAGTCGGGCCGCACCTTGAGCTGGTTGGCCGCGGCGTAGTCGAGCACGTGCTTGACCAGGCGGCTGCCCACGCCGCGCCCTTCCAGCGGCTGGGGTACGATGGTGTGCGTACAGGCGATGGCGTTGGGCAGGCGCTCGAACTCGACGTAGGCAACGTGGCCTTCGATGGCGAGGCTGAAGCGGCGCTGGGCTTCGTTCAGGACGATGGGCGCGGCGGCGTCGGTCATGCTGGGGTTTCCTTTTTGGCGGGCTTGCGCTGACGGGCTGCTCGCGTGCCGGTCAGCCGGTCAACCGCACAGCGCGGCGGCGCTGTCGTCCTGGCGCAGGAACAGGCCCACGCGCAGGTCGGTGGCGGTGTAAATCTCCTTGCCGTCGGCCAGCAAGCGGGCGTCGGCGACGGCCATGTTCAGCTTGCGCTTGATGACGCGCTTGATGTCGATGACGTAGCGCACCAGCTTCACGCCGGGGC
This sequence comes from Desulfovibrionaceae bacterium, assembly GCA_009778355.1. Classification (GTDB taxonomy): domain Bacteria; phylum Pseudomonadota; class Gammaproteobacteria; order Burkholderiales; family Burkholderiaceae_C; genus Ottowia. Next base: position 8,877 of record WRJY01000307.1, read on the forward strand.
CGATTTCACCGGCGAACTTGACCTCGCCCGCGCCCAGCGCACGCCCGCGGCCAGGCAGGCGCAGCCAGGTCAGGTAAAAACCGACCAGTTGCCACATGGCGTCCAGCCCCAGGCAGCCGGGCATGACCGGGTCGCCCTTGAAGTGGCAGCCGAAGAACCACAGGTTCGGTTTGATATCCAGTTCGGCCTCGATGCGGCCCAGCCCATGCGCGCCGCCATCGCCGTCGATGTGCGTGATGCGGTCAACCATCAGCATGGGCGGCAGCGGCAGGCGGCCTGCGTCGGGCCCGAACAGACGCCCCTCCGCGGAGGCGATGAGTTGATCGTAAGAAAAGGAATCGGCCATGGGCGCGGATTGTGCCTTACCTTGTGCGGTTTTCATTTGAAAAATGACTCTTTTTATTGACAATCAGCGCCGGTTGCGCCCGGCAGCCGCGCACAGCGCCAGCGCCGCCGCCAGCAGCGCGCACGCCGCCGCCAGCGGCCACAGCCCGGCGCGCGCGACCCAGCGGGCGTAGGGGGTGAGGCGGGTGCGGCCCTCGAACTGGCCGGTCAGCACCGCGCGCGTCAGGCGCGGCAGCAGATGAGTGACCTGGCCCCGGTAGTCGATGATGGCGGTAGCGCCGGTGTTGGTGGCGCGCAGCATGGGGCGCTCGAACTCCAGCGCCCTCATGCGGCTGATTTGCAGGTGCTGATCGATCGCCACCGAGTCGCCGAACCAGGCGATGTTGCTGACGTTGACGAAAACGGTGGGCGCGCGCGCCGGGTCGGCAAAGCGCGCGCCGAGTTCCTCGCCGAACAAATCCTCATAGCAGATGTTGGGCGCCAGCCGCTGAGAACCCCAGGCAAACGAGGGCTGCTCGACGCCGCCGCGCTCGAAGTCGCCCAGCGGGATGTTCATCAAACGCACGAACCATTTGAACAGCGGCGGAATGAATTCGCCGAACGGCACCAGGTGGCGCTTGTCGTAGCGGTACGGCGCATCCTCTTCCCGGCCCTCTCCCGCTTGCGGGAGAGGGCGGCGCGCAGCGCCGGGAGAGGGAGCGAAACCAATCACCGAGTTGGTGTAGCCCTGCGCCGGATCGCCCAACGGAATGCCCAGCAGCGCTGCCTGGTCAGAGTGCGCGAAGCGCCCGGCCAACGCCACCCAGTAGCCCTCGGGCAACTGGCTCGGCAGCACGGGCAGCGCGGTTTCGGGCGCCACCACCAGCGGCGCCGTGACGCTTTGCAACTGCTCTCCGTACCAGCGCAGCGAATCGTCCACGCCGGTGCCGGCGACAAACTTTTCGTCCTGCGGGATATTGCCTTGCAGCAGGGCGACGGTCATCGGCGGCAGGGTATCGGCGGGATTGTTTGGCGGGGCGATGCGGTTCATGGCCCAAGGCAGGCACAGCAGCAGCGCCGCGAGGATGGCGCGGGTTGCCCGTTGAGCGCCCGGCGTTGAGCGTTGAGCGTCGGGCGGTGGGCGTTGAGCGTCGGGCGTTGAGCGTCGGGCGTTGGGCGTTGGGCGTTGGGCGTCGGGCGTTGAGCGTTGAGCGTCGGGCGGTGAGCGTTGAGCGTCGGGCGGTGAGCGTTGAGCGTCGGGCGGTGGGCGGTGAGCGTTGAGCGGTGAGCGTTGAGCGTTGAGCGGTGAGCGTTGAGCGTCGGACGTTGGGCGTTGAGCGTCGGGCGGTGAGGATTGAGAGGCGGACGCTGAACGCTCAACGCTCAACGCTGAACCTCCAACGCCCGCCAGCCACGCCGCCAGGAACCCGATGCCGTACACCCCCACCCACGGCGCGTAGCCGGCCAGCGGGCCGTCCACGTGCGCGTAGCCGCCCGCGCCCCAGGGAAAGCCGGTCAGCAGCGTGCCGCGCGCCAGTTCGGCCAGCGTCCACAGCGCGGCAAAGCCCAGCGCGCACAGCGCCGGCCTGCGCGCCAGCAACGGCTCTGGGGTCAGGGCCATGAAGGCGGCGGCGGCCAGCGCGTAATACAGCGCCAGCGCGCCCGCCAGCGCCAGCACCGCGGCCCCGGCCAACGGCGCGGGCAGCCCGCCGTAGGTGTGCATGGAAATGAACAGCCACCAGAACGTGCCTGTCAGCCAGCCCAAGCCAAACAGCCAGCCGCGCCAGAAGCCGCCGCGCCAGGCGCGGGCGGCAGGCAGCGCCTGGCGTTCAGCGCGGCGAACCAACTGCCAGGCCAACACCGCCAGGCTGGCGATTTGCAGCCACCAGTGGGGCTGGCCCGTCCAGGGGTCGGCGATGGAAAGGGCTTGCGCCACGCCCGCCAGCAGAGAGACGGCGGGGCTGGCCAGCCAGTGTGAGGGGGGCATGGAGGCAGACTTTAATTCCCGCCGCCCGGCGCAGGCGCCACCTTGAACCAGCGCACCGCGCCGCCCCTGGCGTGCAGCACGTGAAAGTCCAGCCCGCCCATGCGGCAGACTTCGCCGCGCTTGGGCACGTGGCCCATTTGGTGCGCGATCAGGCCGCCGATGGTGTCGAATTCGACCGCCAGGTCGCTGTCGGGATCGGCTCCCAGATGCACGCCAAACGACTCGTTGACGCGCTCCAGCGGGGTGTCGCCCGCCACGCGCCAGGTGTTGTCGGCCAGGGCGAAGATGTCGCCCTCGTCGCTTTCGATGTCGAACTCGTCCTCGATCTCGCCGACGATTTCTTCCAGCACGTCCTCGATGGTGATAAGGCCAGCGGTGCGCCCGAATTCGTCCACCACGATCGCAAGGTGGTTGCGATTGACGCGAAAGGCGCGCAGCAGGTCGTTCAGCCCCTTGCTTTCGGGCACGTACACGGGCGGGCGCAGCAGGGTGCGCAGGTTCAGCTCCGGCGCGCGTTGCAGCTTGAGCAGGTCCTTGGCCAGCAAGATGCCGATGATGTTTTCGCGCTCGCCCTGGTACACCGGAAAGCGCGAGTGCGCGGCGGTGATGACCTGGTGCAGGAGGTCGTCGTAAGGCGCGTCGATGTCCAGCAGGTCCATGCGCGGGGCGGCCACCATGGCGTCCTTGGCGGTCATGTCGGCCATGTGCAGCACGCCTTCGAGCATGACGCGGCTTTCAGCGTCGATCAGTTCCTTGTCTTCGGCGTCGGCCAGGGTTTCGATCAACTCGTCGGTCGAATCGGGGCCGGGCTTGATGAATTCGATCAGCTTGCGCAGCAGGCCGCGCTTGTCTTGGCGCTCTGCCGTGAGTTCGCCGGGGCGAGACGGGCGTGGTTCAGCCACTGGGGTGCTTGCAGGACATGCGGTGGTTGCGACAGCGTCAAGGATAGCCGAAGCGCACGCCGCCGTCTCTTGTCCGCTGGCCACCCGCGGCGCATGAAACGGGCGGCGCAAGGCCGCGCCAGCGGTTACTCGCCGGATTCGTGGCGGCCCGCGCGCGCGCCGTTGCGCCCTTCCTGCATCGCGGCCAGCAGATTGCGCGCCAGCGAAACCTCGGTTTTGAGCAGGTAGTCCATTTGGCCGACGCGGTCGCCGAGCAGTTCGTTGAAGCGGCTGCGGAAGTTGGCTGCGGGCAGTTTCAGGTGCGCCTCGCACTCGCTGCCGAAGCGTTCCACCTCGGCGCCGGCGTTGCGGGCGATGCGCAGCATGGCGGTGTTCTCGCTCAGCGCGTGGATGTACAGGGTCTGCACGCCATCGTTGACGGCATGGATGGCCGAGCGCTCGAACAGGCGCGCGCCGTAGCCGCGGCCCCGCGCATGGCGCGACACCGAAACGCCGAACTCGGCCACGCCGGCGGTGGCGATGTCAGCCGGATAGGCCAAGTGCGCCGTGGCGATCAGATCGAGCTTGCGGTTGAAGATGCCGAACAAGTGGTCGCGCTCGAACTTCAGGCTGTCCACGTACTGGCCGATCTGGCGGTCGTTGGCGGCATAGCCGAAGCGCAGGTAACGGTCGCGGCCATCGAGGTCCAGCAGATGGCGCTTGATCTGCTCGCGGTAGTGTGCGCCGATCTCGCGGATCGGCACGATAGCCGAGTGCGCGCGTGGCCGGCCTGCGGGCCGGCTTGTGGCCGGCGCATCGTCCTCGCTGTTGCGGTGCAATAAAGTATCGGTGTCCATGCCAGTCATATTAGGGCAAACCCTAGGATAAAACTATAAAAAATATAGAGTCCAACCTCCAAACCGGGTTGTTTTGTTGCAATGCAACAATTTGACTTGACGCGGTGCGCGCGGCGGGCCGGATTCAACCTAAAAACGGCAGTTGGATGCATCCGCCAGTGCCGTGATCGGCGTGCCAGGCAAGGCGCGAGGACGCAGCGGGCTACTGCCCGCAAGGACGAGCAACGCCGCATGGCGCGGC
>WRJY01000308.1 GCA_009778355.1 Desulfovibrionaceae bacterium
GTCCAACCCGGCTGCGGTTTGCGCCTTGCATCCACTGCCTTTGCGGGGCAACGGGCGCCATGAAAATAGTGTGAACAGGCCCTAATGAAAACCAGCATCGACGGCATGATCGCGCGCGGCTTCGGGCGCATCGTCAACATCACGTCCAGCGCCGTCAAGGCGCCTATCGACATCCTGGGCCTGAGCAACGGCGCTCGCTCGGGGTTGACCGGCTTCGCCGCCGGCCTGGCGCGCAACCCGGACATCGCGGCCCGTGGCGTGACCATCAACAACCTGTTGCCCGGCAAGTTCGACACCGACCGTCTGGCCGCCACCATGCAGGGCGCGGTGCAAAAGTCCGGCAAAAGCCTGGAAGAAATCCGCGCCGCGCAACAGGCGCAGATTCCCGCCCGGCGCTTCGGCACGCCGCGGGAGTTCGGCGCCGTCTGCGCCTTCCTGTGCAGCCGGCAGGCGGGCTACCTGACGGGGCAGAACATCCTGCTGGACGGCGGCAATTTCCCTGGCACGTTTTGATTCAGACCGAACATGCGCTCACCCACTCTTTCCCAGCCCTCTCCATCGCGGACAACCCGCGTTCATTCATAGGTGAGAAAACAAGGTCTCGCGCGCGCTTGAATCGGAAACGCCCTACGACCGTTTGGCAACCAGCGTCAGAATGTCGTAGCTGGCCACCAACTCATCGTTCTGGTTGGTCACCTCCACATCCCAGGCGACCACGCCTTGTCCGACGCCATTGGCATCGCGTTTGCGGCGGTCCGTTTTGCGCTTGCACGTCAGACGCGCGCGAATGGTGTCGCCGATGCCCACAGGCTTGATGAAGCGCAGCGTATCCAGGCCATAGTTCGCGAGCACCGGGCCGGGCGAGGGCGAAACAAAAAGGCCGGCCGCCGCCGAAAGCACGAAGTAACCGTGCGCAATGCGCTTGCCGAAAGGCGATTGCCTGGCGGCGATGTCGTCGAAGTGCATGTAAAAGTAATCGCCCGACAGCCCGCCGAACGCGACGATGTCCGCCTCGGAAACAGTGCGCCGGTGCGTCAGCAGCGAATCGCCGATCTGCAAGTCCTCGAAGCAGCGCCGGAACGGATGCTCGGCGGTCTCGTTAACCTTGGCGCCGCGCACGAACTCACCCGTGACGGCACTGAGCATCGTCGGTGAACCCTGCACCGCGCAGCGTTGCAGGTAGTGCTTGATGGCGCGCACCCCTCCCAGTTCCTCGCCGCCACCCGCGCGGCCAGGCCCGCCGTGCTTGAGGGCAGGCAGCGGCGAGCCATGTCCGGTCGATTCGGCAGCCGCTTCTCGATCAAGCACCAACAGGCGGCCATGCCATGCCGCCGCCACGGGGATGACTTTGGCGGCAATTTTCGGGTCGCGCGTGACCAACGTGCCCACCAGACTGCCGCGTCCGCGCGCCGCCAGAGACAGCGCTTCGTCCAGATCGTCATAAGGCATCAGCGTGCTGACCGGGCCGAAAGCTTCGATGTCGTGCACAGCGTCGGTTTGCAGCGGTTTCCGGCACAACAGCAACGTCGGAGCGAAAAAAGCCCCTTCGGCAACGCCCTCGCCTACCGGGGTAAAACCATCCTCCCCGCCGAGAATCAGCTCTGCATGTTGGCGCAGCAGGGCCACGCGCTCGGTCACGTCGGCTTTTTGCGCGTGTGAGGCCAGCGCGCCCATGCGCACGTTTTCGAGCGCCGGGTCGCCCACCACGGTTTTGGCCAGCCGCGCCTTGAGGGCGCTGGCAACCGCGTCCAGTTGCTGGCGCGGCACGATGGCGCGGCGGATTGCCGTGCACTTCTGCCCCGCCTTGACGGTCATCTCGCGCGCGACTTCCTTGACGAACAGATCGAATTCCTCGTCACCCGGCGCCACATCCGGCGCGAGGATGGCGCAGTTGAGCGAATCGGCCTCGGCGTTGAACGGGATGGAATGCCGGATCAGGTTCGGATGCGCCCGCAGCTTGGCCGCCGTGTCCGCTGAACCGGTGAAGGTCACCACGTCCTGCTCTTGCAGGCGGTCGAGCAGATCACCCGTGCCGCCGATGATCAATTGCAGACTGCCCGGCGGCAGAATGCCCGACTGGTCGATCAGGCGCATTGCCGCTTCCGTGACGTAGCTGGTCGCGGTGGCCGGTTTGCCGATGCAGGGCATGCCCGCAAGAAAGCTCGGCGCGAATTTTTCGAGCAGGCCCCAGACAGGAAAATTGAATGCGTTGATATGCACCGCCGCACCGGCCCGCGGCGCCAGGATGTGCGTACCGGCAAACGCGCCCTTCTTGCCCAGCGAGATCGCCGGCCCTTCATGCAGCACATTGCCCGAAGGCAGTTCGTTGCCGCCGATGCTGGCGTAGGCGGACAACGTGCCTACGCCGCCTTCGATGTCGATCCAACTGTCGGCGCGCGTGGCTCCGGTATACACGGAAATCGCATAGAGCGACTCCTTGTGTTCCGTGAGAAATTTGGCCAGCGCTTTCAGACATGCGGCGCGCTCCTGGAAATCGAGCGCGCGCAGCGCTTTGCCCGTCGTTCGCGCATAAGCCAGCGCTTCGCCGAAATCGATCGTCTCGGCATGGGTACTCGCCACGGGTTGGCCGTTGAGGGCGCTACGCAGCATCTGCGCGCTTTTCTGGCCGATCCAGCGGCCAGCAATGAAACTTTGAAGGATTTGAGTCATGGGTTTCTCCGAAAGAATCAGGCTGCGACGGCGTTTTTGTTGCCCAACCCGAGGTAGGTATCGATGATCCGGCTGTCGTCGAGCAGTTCCTGCGCGGGGCCGGTGAGCGCAACCACGCCGGTTTCCAGCACATAGCCGCGGTTGGCGACCTGCAACGCGGCGCGGGCGTTTTGTTCGACGAGCAGCACCGAGACACCCTGCAAACGCAGCGATGCGACGACGTGCAGCACTTCGCGCACGATCCGCGGTGCGAGGCCAAGCGAAGGCTCGTCGAGCATCAGCAGCCTGGGCCGCGCCATCAGCGCGCGGCCGATCGCCAGCATCTGGCGCTCGCCGCCCGAGAGCTTGCTCGCAAGTTGCGTGCGGCGTTCCTTGAGACGCGGAAAGATCGCGAAAACTTCTTCCATGCGCTCGCGCTGATCGCGCTGGCCTGTGCGCCAGCGGTAGAAGCCGCCGAGCAGGAGGTTGTCCTCGATCGGCATTTCGCCAAACAGTTCGCGGCTTTCAGGCACCAGGGCCACGCCGCGCGCGACCATCGCCTCGACGCTGGGCCGCGCGATGCGCTCGCCAGCGAGCATGAGGCTGCCGGAAGAAGGCAGCAGGCCCATCGCCGCGCACAGCAGTGTTGTTTTGCCAGCGCCGTTGGGGCCGATGACGGTGACGATCTCACCTTCATCCACGCGCAGATCGACACTGTGTACCGCCTCCACCGCGCCGTAGGCGACGCTGAAGCCCTGCAATTCAAAAAGAGGATTCGCGCTCATGCCGCCCTCTGAATCGGCTCGTCGATGCCGCCAAGGTAAGCGTCGAGCACGCGCGGATTGACCTGCACTTCAGCAGGCGCGCCTTCGGCGATGACGGTGCCGAACTCCAACACCGTGATGCGGTCGGCGAGGTTCATCACGAACTCCATGTCGTGCTCGACAACGAGAATGCCCAGCCCTTCGGCGCGCAATTGCGCAAGCAAGGCTGCCAGCGCCTGTTTTTCCTGGTGGCGCAGGCCGGCGGCGGGTTCGTCGAGCAGCAAAGCCGCCGGCTGGCCCGCCAGCGCGCGGGCGATCTCGACCACGCGCTGTTGCCCGAGCGCGAGCGAGGCGGCGGGCGTGTCGGCGTGCTCGCCCAAACCGCAGCGCTCGATCTGCCGGCGCGCTTGGGCAAGCAGCGCCGCTTCCTCGGCGCGGTCGAGCCGCAGCATCGATGCGATCCAGCCGTGGCGGCCACGCCGGTGAGCGCCAAGCGCGACGTTTTCGAGCACGCTGCGGTTGCCGAGCAGTCGCACATGCTGGAAAGTGCGGCCCAGGCCGCGCGCCGCGAAGTCGCGCGATGGCTTGCCGTTCATCCGCTCACCGATGAACCGCACTTCGCCCTCGGTCGGGTCGTCCACGCCAGAGATCATGTTGAAGAAGGTGCTCTTGCCCGCGCCGTTGGGGCCGATGAGCGCATGAACCTCGCCGGCCTTCAGCGTCATCACAACCGCGTTGTTGGCGACCAGGCCGCCAAAGCGCTTGGTAACCTTGTCCGCTTCGAGCAGCAGGGCGCCGGCCGCTGTCAGCGAGCGGCTTGCGAGCGATACGCTCGCGTTCGGCAGACGAACCGGATCGGGCTTGAGCAAGCGCCCGGGCCAGCGCGCCAGCGTTGGCCACAGGCCATCGGCGAAACGCTGAAGCACGAAGAGCATCAGAAGGCCGAAGACGATGACCTCGAAGTTGCCGCTTGCGCCAAGCAGCTTGGGCAGGATGTCCTGCAACTGCCCCTTGAGCAGCGTGATGAGCGTGGCGCCGAGCACCGCGCCCCACAGATGGCCCGCGCCGCCGATCACCGCCATGAAGAGGTACTCGATACCGATGTTGATGTTGAACGGCGTCGGGTTCACGAAACGCTGCATGTGCGCATAAAGCCAGCCCGACAGCGCTGCCAGCAGCGCGGCAAGCACGAACACCTTGATGCGGTACCGATCGGTATCGACGCCCATCGATTCGGCCATTACGCGGCCAGACTTCAGCGCACGAATGGCGCGGCCTTCGCGTGAATCGAGCAGGTTGTGCAGCGCCCACAGTGACAGCAGAAGCAGCGTCCAGATCAGCGGCCCGAGCGCGCGCGGCGATGCGAGCGAAAAGCCAGCGATGTTCAGCGCTGGCAGGCTGGCCATGCCGGTCTGCCCGCCGAGAAACTCGAGGTTGCCAAACAGAAAGTAGAGGCTCAATCCCCATGCAATGGTGCACAGCGGCAGGTAGTGCCCCGAGAGCTTCAACGTGATGGCGCCCAGCGCCCAGGCCACAAGAAAGGTCAGTGCCAGACCGAGCGCCAGACCGACCCACGGCAGCGCGCTGGCCGAAACCACGCCATCGAGCGCCGCGGCGGCAACCGGCGAGGTACAGGTCCATGCCGTGGCGTAGGCGCCAATGGCGACGAACGCGGCCTGCCCGAACGAGGTCATGCCACCGATGCCCGTGAGCATGACGAGACCGACCGCAACCATCGAATAGAGGCCGATGTCGCTGATCAGGGTGACGGTGAACTCGGGCAACCAAGCCCAGCACAGCGCCAGTGCAACGATGCCGAGGAGGGTGAGGCGGCGGTGCGTCATGCCTCGTCCTCCACATGGCGGCTGCGCAGCGATCGCCACCACAGCACCGGGATAATCAAGGTGAACACGAGCACTTCCTTGAAGGCGCTGGCCCAGAACGAGGAAAAAGCTTCGATCTGTCCCACCAGCAGCGCGCCAAGCAACGCGATGGGGTAGCTGCCGAGTCCGCCGACGATCGCTGAGACAAAGCCCTTGAGGGCGATGAGAAAGCCGGTGTCGTAATACACCGTGGTCAGGGGCGCGATCAACAAGCCGGAGACCGCGCCGATCAGCGCCGCGAGCGCGAAGCTCAGGTCACCCGACAGATCGGTCGGAATGCCCACCAGCCGCGCGCCGATGCGGTTGACCGCGGTGGCGCGCAGCGCCTTGCCGACGATGGAGCGCGTGAAGAAAAGATACATCAGCACAACGAACGCCGCCGCCACGCCGGCCACCACCATCGACTGGCCGGTAATCATCAACCCGCTGATTTCGATGCGCGCTTCGGAGAAAGGCGGCGTGCGCGAACCTTCGGCGCCGAAGAACAGCAGGCCAAGCCCGACCAGCACGCCGTGTAGCGCGACCGAGACAATCAGAAGGATCAACACCGTCGCATCCGCGAGGGGACGGTAGGCCAGCCGGTACAAGAGCGGTCCGATCGGCGCGACGATCACCAATGCGGTCAGCCCCTGCATTGCCAGCGAGGCAGTGCGCAGGCCGAGCGCCAGCGCGCAAGCCGCGAGCGGGAATGCGATGGTCCAGACCGCCGTGACCTTCCAGTTCACCGCCGCGCCACGCTTCCAGCGCCAGCCCTCGACCGCCAGCGTCGCCGCGGCCAACGCCAACAGCAGCCATAGTGTGGCCGGTGTGTGGCCGGCGTTGAGCGCAACCATCGACAACGCGCCGAAGGCCACCAACTCGCCCTGCGGGATGAAGATCACCCGCGTGACGGAAAACACCAGCACCAACGCCAGCGCCATCAGTCCATAGACCGCGCCATTGACGATCCCGTCCTGCCCCAGAAGAAGGACGATGCCGAAATCCATATGCTCTCCAATTTCAAGGCTGCGCAGCCAGCCGTTACGATGTGACACGACACCAGTGAAATGCGCAAAATCCGCGCGGTACTGGGAACGTGTTCAGTTCTTCAAGGCGTTGAAGGAAGGTACTTCCAGGCGCCGTTCTCGATCTTGACCATGACGCGTGCGCGCTGATCGAGACCCAGGTGATCGTTGGCCGTCGTGTTGAATACGCCGTTCGCGCCGGGCAGTTCCTTCACCTGTTCGAGCGCATCGCGCAGCGCCGCGCGGAACTCGGGCGTGCCGGGCTGCGCCGTCTTGAGCGCCACCGGCACCGCGGCGGCCATCAGCAAACCGGCGTCCCAGGCGTACGGACCGAAGCCCGAGGCAGTCCCCTTGCCGTAAGCCGCTTCGTAGGCCGACACGTACGCCAACGCGGACTTCTTCACCGGGTTACTGTCGGGCAGTTGCTCCGCAACGAGGACTGGGCCGGTCGGCAGCAAAGTGCCTTCGACATCCTTGCCGCCCACGCGCAGGAAATCGGCGTTGGCAACGCCGTGCGTCTGGTAAAGCTTGCCCGCGTAACCGCGCTCCTTGAGGCTCTTTTGCGGCAACGCGGCAGGTGTGCCCGAACCGGCGATCAGCACCGCGTCGGGCTTGGCCGCCATGATCTTCAAAGTCTGGCCCGTGACCGAGGTGTCGGTGCGCGAATAGCGCTCGTTGGCGACGAACTGCAACTTTTTCGCCTCGACCGCCTTGACGAATTCCTGGTGCCAACCTTCGCCGTAGGCGTCGGAGAAGCCGATGAAGGCCACTGTCTTCACGCCGTTGGCAGCCATGTGCTCGGCGATGGCCTGCGACATCAGGGCGTCATTTTGCGGCGTCTTGAAAACCCAGCGCCTCTTCGCGTCCATCGGCTCGACGATACGCGCCGCCGCTGCCATCGAGATCATGGGCGTGCGCGCCTCGGCGGCCACGTCGACCATCGCGAGCGAGTTCGGCGTCACGGTCGAACCGATGATGACGTCCACCTTGCTCTCGAATATCAGCTTGCGCGTATTGTTGACCGCCACCGTGGTGTCGCTCGCATCGTCGAGCACGATGTAGTTGATCTTCTGGCCCGCGATGGTCTTGGGCATCAGGGCGATGGTGTTTTTTTCTGGAATACCGAGCGACGCGGCCGGTCCGGTTGCCGAAACGGTCACGCCCACATTGATATCGGCATGCGCGAGCGCCGATGCGAACAGCGCGGCCATCAGCGCCAGGGGTTTGAGATGTTTCATGAGCATGTCTCCGTTTGACGTAATTGATGAAAAAAATGCACTGACTCAGCTTCGCTGAATGAATGCGAACACTGATGGACAATGGCTTGTCAGCGCGCGCGCAAATCGATCACGCGCCGGGCCTTGCCAGTCAGCGTGCGTTCAATCGATCCCTGCGGCAGCACCGAAACACTGGTCGAAACCCCCACCATCGTCTTGATGCGGTGTTGCAGCCATATGGCGATTTCGCCGCGCCGTTCTTCGCTGACATCACCCACCAGCGGCGGCTGCACTTCACAAAGCACCTCGACCTGATCGAGCAGCCCCTCGCGGCTGACGCGTATCTGGTAGTGGCCTGACAGCATCGTGTGCTGAAGCAGGATTTCCTCGATCTGCGTCGGGAACATGTTCACGCCACGGATGATCAGCATGTCGTCGCTGCGGCCGACGATCTTGCCCATGCGCCGGAACGCGCGCGAGGTCGGCGGCAACAGGCGCGAGATGTCGTGCGTGCGCCAACGGATGATGGGCAGGGCCTCCTTGGTCAGCGTGGTGAACACCAGTTCGCCTTCCTTGCCATCGGGCAGCACCTCGCCGGTCACGGGATCGATGATTTCAGGATAGAAATAGTCTTCCCAGATAACCGGTCCGTCCTTGGATTCGACGCACTCGCTGGCCACGCCGGGGCCCATCACTTCGGACAGGCCGTAAATATCCACGGCATCGAGACCGGCTTGCAATTCGATGTCCCGGCGCATGGCGTCGGTCCAGGGTTCAGCGCCGAAGATGCCGATCTTCAGCGAGCTGTCGGCCGGATTCAGCCCTTCGCGCACGAACTCCTCGATGATCACCTGCATGTAGCTGGGCGTACACATGATGATGTCGGGCTTGAAGTCCTGAATCAGTTGCACCTGCTTTTCAGTCTGTCCGCCGGACACGGGCACCACGGTGCAACCGGCTCGCTCGGCGCCATAGTGAGCCCCCAGACCGCCGGTGAAAAGACCGTAGCCATACCCCACATGCACCATGTCGCCGGCGCGGCCACCGGCGGCGCGAATGGAGCGGGCGACCAGGTTGGCCCACGTGTCTATGTCATTCTTGGTATAGCCCACCACAGTCGGCTTGCCCGTCGTGCCCGACGAAGCATGCAGGCGCGCCACCTTGTCTCGGGGCACGGCGAACATCCCGAACGGATAGTTGTCGCGCAGATCCTTTTTGGACGTGAACGGAAATTTGGCCAGGTCGCCGAGTTGCTTGCAGTCACTTGGGTGCACGCCCTTCTCATCGAAGCTTTTGCGGTAGTGCGGCACGTTGCCGTAGGCATATTGAAGAGTTGCCTTGAGCCGCTGCAATTGCAGCGCAGCAACCTCGTCCCGGCTGGCCCGCTCGATCGGTTCCAGGTCGTTGGCGGCGGGGCGGATCATGACCATGATTAGTCTCCTTGAGTGATTGTTTTCATGACGGCGGGCTTGCCCTTGAGGGTGTACGAGCGTCCACGGAAAACGGCGATGCGCTCGCCGCGCTGGTTGGTCACCTCCGTGTCATAGACGCCTGTGCGTCCGGCCCTGGAGACCTCGACGCTGCTCGCGGTCAACACGTCGCCGGACCTTGCGGGCGCCATGAAATCAATGCTGAAGCCGGAGGCAACCGTCGCCTCGCCGTAGGAATTGCAGGCATAGGCGAAAGCCGAATCGGCCAGCACGGCAATGAAGCCGCCATGACAGGTCTCATGACCGTTGAGCATGTGCTCGCCCACGGCCATCGTCATCGCGGCGCGGCCAGGCGCAATCGACGCCAGACGGATGTTCAAGCCTTGCACGGCGCGATCATTGGCGAACATGCCGTTGCCGACAAAGTCCGCGGTTTGCTGGGCAGAAAGTTCAGTCATGAAGAAAATTCTTTCGGTGATGGTTTGATCGGGGCATCAGCGATCGCTGAACGCTGGCGCGCGTTTGGCGGCGAATGCCGCAACGCCTTCGCCATAGTCATGGGCGTAGCCCAGTTCACGCTGTAACGCCATCTCCCTCTCCAGAGCCTCGTCCATCGTCATCGCCGGGGCCGCGTCGATGGCCTGCCGGGTCGCGGCGAGCGCCTTGCTCGGCATGGCGGCCAAGCGCTGCGCCAGCGCCAGTGCCTGTTCTTGCAGCTCGGCATCATCGACACATTTCCAGATCAGGCCGATGCGTTCGGCCTGCTCCGCGCCAAGCTTGTCTCCCAACAACGCCAGCCCCAGCGCCTGGGCGCGTCCAACCAGCCGTGGCAGCAGCCAGGTGCCGCCCGTATCGGGAGCGAGGCCGATCTTTGCAAACGCCTGGATGAAACTTGCGCCGCGCGCCGCCACGACGAAATCGCAATTGAGCGCCAGATTGGCGCCCGCGCCAGCCGCCACGCCATTGACCGCCGCGACGACGGGAATCGGCATTGAGCGCAACCGCCGAACCAGCGGCGTGTAAAAGCGCTCGATCATCACGCCCAGATCCTTGGCCGGCGCGCCAGGCGCCGGATCGGGAGCCACCAATGGATCCGCAAGATCCTGCCCGGCGCAGAACGCACGCCCGGCTCCAGTCAACACAACGCAGCGCACGCCGCGGTCTTCCGCAATCCGGCCCAGGGCGCCCAGCAACTCCTCGAGCATCCCGCTCGTGAAACTGTTGAGCGCTTGCGAACGCGCCAAGGTGAGTGTGCGTACAGCGCCGGCTTGCGACGACTGGATCAATGATTCAGACATGGTGTCTCCATCCGTATTTGATACAAAAATTTCTACGATGATTTATTATCGTATCCTAATTTTCCCAAAGAGCAAGCATCGCACTCATCAGGTGAAACCCCGATGAGCGCTTCCTGAACGTCACCAAGGAGATCAAACGCCATGTCCCTTTTCGATACCCACCGCCCCCTTCTCGACAACGCGCTCGATGCGCTGGCCGCGCGCGGATACTGGTCTGCTTTCCCGGAGACGCCTTCGCCGAAGGTGTATGGCGAAACCGCCGCGGCCGATGGACAGGCCGCCGTCATGGCGCTGGCGGGAAAAGACTATCCCCTTCACCAGCCCGGCGAGCGCGCGCGCGTGGCGCCGGAGCGTTCGCCCTATGGCGTCAGGCTGGACATCCGTTACCCCGAATGCGATCCCGGCGCGCTGATCGCGGCGGCCCAGGCGACCGAACCGGCATGGATCGCACTCGGCCCGCGCGGGCGCATTGGCGTTCTGCTGGAGGCGTTGACGCGCATCCACCAGCGCAGCCATGAAATGGCACATTCCGTCATGTTGACCACCGGCCAAGGGCCGATGATGGCGTTCCAGGCCGGCGGGCCGCACGCGCAGGATCGCGCGCTCGAAGCCATCGCCCAAGCTTGGAAAGCGATGGCCGATATCCCCGCGCAAGTCCGATGGGAAAAGCCCCAGGGCAAAAGACCACCGATCGTGATGAACAAGCATTTCGAGATCGTCGGGCGCGGCGTTGCCCTCGTGATTGGCTGCGCCACTTTCCCAACCTGGAACACCTATCCAGGCCTGTTCGCAGCGCTGGCCACAGGCAACCCGGTGATCGTCAAGCCGCACCCGAATGCGGTGCTGCCGGCGGCGCTCACCGTAAGCATCCTGCGCCAGGTGCTGACTGAACAGGGGCTCGATCCGAACGTGGTCACGCTGGCCGTGACGCCCGATCCGGCTGTGACGCAAGCGCTGGCCACGCACCCCGCCGTTGCCTCGATCGACTTCACCGGCGGCAACGCTTTCGGACAATGGCTACTGGCCAATGCCCGGCAGGCGCGCGTCTATGCCGAGATGGCGGGCGTCAATACCATCGTGATCGAGTCCACCGATCACTACGACGCAATGCTGCGCAACGTTGCGTTCTCGCTGTCGCTGTACAGCGGGCAGATGTGCACGACCACGCAGAATATTCTTGTCGCGCAAGGCGGCATTCAGACCGATCAGGGGCACAAGACGTTCGATCAGGTGGGGCAAGACCTGGCTGCCGCCATCGGCGCCTTGCTTGCAAAGCCGAAAGTCGTGGGCGCTGTCCTGGGCGCGGTGTGCTCAACCGACACCCTGGAGCGCATCGAAGCATCTGGCAAAACCGGCAAGACCGTATTGGCGTCGAAACGGCTGCAACATCCTGAGTTCCCGCAGGCGCAGTTGCGCACCCCCGCCGTGATCGCGTTGACGCAAGCCGATGACGCGGTGTACAAACGTGAATGCTTCGGCCCGGTGTCCTACCTGGTGGCAACCGAATCCAGCGACGCCTCGGCGCTGCTGGCGCAATCGATGATCCGCGAACACGGCGCGCTGACGCTGGGCGTGTATTCCACCGATGCCGGTTACATCGAACAAATGATCGCGGTCAGTCGGCGCGCCCAGGTTGCGCTGTCGATCAACCTCACGCAAGATGTTTACGTCAACCAGACCAGCGCGTTCTCCGACCACCACGGCACGGGCGGCAACCCGGCGGCCAACGCGAGCTACACCAATCTGGCCTTTGTTGCCGATCGCTTCGTCGTTGTTCAATGGAGGGAACACGCCTGAAAATAATCAGGCGCCTGGGCAGGCAGGCCCTGACATGCGATAGACTGCGCGCGCCTTTTTCAGGCCGGTGCATTGCGAGTGGAAACCAGGAAACAGCCCCCTCTGGAACAGTGGATCAAAAGCACATTGACCGCTGAGCGGCTTGATGCGCAGTCGCTGATCGTCACGATCTTTGGCGACTCGATCGCGCCTTTCGGCGGCCATGCCTGGCTCAAAAGCCTGATCACGCTGGCCGAGCCTTTCGGCTTGAACGAACGCCTCGTTCGCACAAGTGTGTTTCGTCTCGCGGCGGAAGGCTGGCTGGTCGCCAGCCGGCAAGGACGGCGCAGCGAATACCGGCTGACGCCGCAAGGATTCAGCCGCTTTGAACATGCCCATCGCCGCATCTACTCCACCAGCAAACCCGATTGGGATGGCCGCTGGACCTTCGTCGTCTTGCCCTCCAGCGAAGTGGCGCCGACCCGCGCGCAGCTCAAGAGCGAACTGGAATGGGAAGGCTTCGTGCCGCTGGGAACCGGGTTGCTCGCGCACCCATCGGCGCGGCTGGACGCCGTGGGCGGCATCATCGACCGGCTGAAGCTGCGCCGACAGGTCTTCGTACTGACTGGCGGCGAGACCGTGCCACTGCGTGGACGCACCTTGAGGGATTTCGCCAAGGATGCATGGTCGCTGGAGGCGCTGGCGCAGGGCTATGCGCAGTTTATGGCGCGATTCATCCCCCTGCGCCAATCGCTGCAAAAAACCGCCGACCTGCCGCCGCAGCCGGCATTCATCGCGCGCACGCAACTGATCCATTTCCTGCGGCGCGTGCAACTGCGCGACCCCCAACTGCCCGAAGCCTTGCTGCCCGCCGATTGGCCCGGTCATGCCGCCTACGCGCTGGCGGCAAGCATCTATGCTCTGCTCTATGAGCGCGCCAACGAATATGTGCGCTCAACGCTCGAAGTCGAATCCGGCTTCGTGCCGCCGCTGACCCCGTACTTCTACCAGCGCTTTGGCGGCTTGTTGAACACCTTGGCCTGATGCGCGGAACCAGTCTTGGTTCGAGAGGACTTACTGATTCGCGCAAACATGATACAATTTTTTGACGCAATGCGAATTTTGCGTATTATTTTTTACACCAACCGCAAAGGAGA
>WRJY01000309.1 GCA_009778355.1 Desulfovibrionaceae bacterium
CATTCGTTTCATCCGCTGCGACCTGCTCGATGGCAGCAGCGGCCAGTGGGGCCACAAACCGCTGGAGGAATCGATGCACCCGTACTACTCAGGCTGCTGTCACATGAACTTCGTGTGCTGCGCGCATCGCTGGGCGATGCGCCCGACGATGACGAACACCCGTAGCCATCAACCCGGATGGGCGCACGACCGCGACAGCGGCGTGTGCCGGCATTCCTTTTTACCGGAGTCATCATGAATCTCTATCGCATCGAGGAATACCCCGAAATCTGGGCCGACGCCTGTCTGCGCGACAGCGAAGGCCGCTTCATGTTCCTGTCGCTGTACGGTCGCGACGGCTCGCTGATGCAGTTTCTGGCTGCCATGGAGTTGGGCGAGAGCGAACGCGGCGTGCAGCGTTTTCATCTGCAGGCCGCCGATGGCCAGCGCCACTTGGTGGACGTGGGCGGCGCCCAGCGGCTGGCCAAGCACGCCGGCAAGCTGCCCAGGCAGAACCTGTTCGGCCCTTTGAACCACCTGTGGGTGTTCGACAAAAGCCTGCAAACGCCTGACCAGGCCAACCGCATCGGCTGGGCGCTGCACAGCACCGCGGCCGGCCGGCAGGAAACGACCGGTCTGGCCGATCGCGTCTGGCAGCTCATCAACGCGCTCTCGCCGGTGGCCCTTCAAGACCACTGGCGCGAGCCGGTTTTGAGCTGGTGCCGCAACAAGGGCGCTACCCAACTCATGGACAGCAGCCTGTATCCGGCCCTCGGGCCGGTGCAGGCCATGCGCGTGAGCCTGACCGATCACTTCACGGCTTTCATCAGCCAGGAGGTGCGTCAGCGCCGCCTGCTGCTGACCTGACGGCCCGGCATTTTTCTTTTTTTTCTCTTTTCTCTTTTCTCTTTTTCTTTCTTTCTTTTTTCACCCCGCGGGGAACCGGCCCCGCGCTGGTTCTCCGCGTTCACCAAACCACGGAGAACCTCATGGAAATCATCGAAACCACCGGCCTGGCCGATGCCATCGTCCTGGACGAAGCAGCCGAAGGCGCCGCACCCCCCGAATCCGCCGCCAGCGAGGCCGGCGCGCACATGGCCCTGGCCGAACTGATCGAATCCTGCGGCGCGGATCTGCTGACCCAGGTGCGCTCGCAGAACCCGCCGGTCTATGACCCGGCGATCGAGGAAGGCACGCCCAACTGGCTTGCGCACCAGGCCATTCTGGATGGCTTGAAGCGCAAGCCCTTCAAGGCCCAGGCCGATGTCGCACACACCGTCCGCAAGTTGCTGGTGGAGCAAAACCAGCCCGCGGCGGTCATCAATGCCGAAATGGGCACGGGCAAGACCATGATGGCCATTTGCGCGGCCGCCCTGATGCAAAAGACCCATCCGCGTACCCTGGTGATCTCGCCGCCGCACCTGGTCTACAAGTGGCGGCGCGAGATCCTCGAGACGGTGCCGGGCGCCAAGGTCTGGGTGCTCAACGGGCCCGATACCTTGCGCAAGCTGCTCATGCTGCGCCAGTCGCTGGGCCTGAAGTCCCAACAGCCGGAGTTCTTCGTGCTCGGGCGCGTGCGCATGCGCATGGGTTTTCACTGGAGAGCGGCTTTCATCGAGCTGCGCCAGCGCGCAGACGGCCAGACTTTCACGCTGGCCGCGTGCCCGGACTGCATGACGCCGATCACGCGCCAGGACGCCGAAGGGCGCCTGGCGCCGATTTCCGCCGAGTGGGCCAAGGCCAACTTGAGCGAGCGGCGCATGAAGTGTGAGCACTGCGGCAGCGCGCTGTGGACGCTGATGCACAGCGGCAAGCCGGCCGGGTCGATGTACGAGCTGGTGCTGTCTGCCTTGAAGCAGATGCCCACCATTGGCGACAAGACCGCCCGGCGCCTGCTGGACGTGTTCGGCGAGAACGCCCTCAGCGCGATGCTCGAAGACAACGTGTACGAGTTCGTCAACCTGCTGGACGGCAACGGCGATCTGGTGTTCAGTGACCGGCAGGCCGCGCGCATGGAGCGGTCGCTGGCCAGCTTCGAGTTCAGCGTCGGCCAGGGCGGCTATCAGCCCAGCGAGTTCATAAAGCGCCATTTTCCGCGCAATTACTTCGGCCTGCTGGTGGTGGACGAAGGGCACGAGTACAAGAACGAGGGTTCGGCCCAAGGCCAGGCCATGGGCGTGCTGGCCAGTCAGTGCGGCAAGACGCTGTTGCTGACCGGCACGCTGATGGGCGGCTACGCCGACGATTTGTTTCACCTGCTGTGGCGGCTCGATCCGGCCCGCATGATCGAAGACGGCTTCAAGCCGGGCAAGAGCGGCTCCATGGGGCCGGCGGCGATGGCGTTCATGCGCGAGCATGGCGTGCTCAAGGACGTCTACAAGGAGTCCAGCGGCGCGTCGCACCGCACCGCCCAGGGCAAGCAGATCACGCTTCGCACCAGCAAAGCGCCGGGGTTCGGCCCGGTCGGCATCATGCGCTACGTGCTGCCGGTCACGGTGTTCCTGAAGCTGCGCGACATTGGGCAAAAGGTGTTGCCGCCGTATGAGGAGCAGTTCATCGACGTGGCGATGGCCGAAGAACAGGCGGGCGCGTACACGCGGATGCAAATCGCCCTGGTCAACGAACTGAAGGCGGCGCTGGCCCAAAAGGACAGTACGCTGCTTGGCGTGGTGATGAACGTGCTGCTGGCCTGGCCGGACTGCTGTTTCCGGCAGGAAAGGGTTGTGCATCCGCACAGCAAGAAACTGCTGTACTTGCAGGCGCCGGTGTTCGCTGAAAGCGATGCGATGCCCAAGGAGCAGGAGTTGCTGCGCATCTGCAAGGCAGAAAAGGCGCAGGGCCGCAAGGTTCTGGTCTATTCGATCTACACCGGCGCGCGCGACACGACGGCGCGCCTGAAGTCTCGACTGGAGCAGGAAGGCTTGAAGGTGGCCGTGCTGCGCGCCAGCGTGGACGCTGCCCGCCGCGAGGACTGGGTGGCCGAGCAGGTGGAGCGCGGCATCGACGTGCTGGTCTGTAACCCGGAGCTGGTCAAGACCGGCCTGGATCTGCTGGAGTTCCCGACGATTGTTTTTTTGCAGTCGGGCTATAACGTCTATACCGTGCAGCAGGCGGCCAGGCGCTCATGGCGCATCGGCCAGAAGAAGCCGGTCAAGGTGCTGTTCCTGGGCTACGCCAACTCAACCCAGATGGACTGTCTCAAGCTCATGGCCAAGAAGATCGCCGTGTCTCAATCGACTTCGGGCGATATGCCCGATTCGGGCCTGGACGTGCTCAACGACGCCGGCGACAGCCTGGAAGTGGCGCTGGCCAAAAAGCTGATCAACGGCTGATGTGACCCCACTCGACCCACCGCCTGCTTTCGCAGGCCGGTGGGTTTTTTATGCGCTTGGGCAAATGGTTGCGGCAAACCCGCCAAGGCTACAAGCGGCTTGACGGCCAGCCGGCGTGGTGCTATGGTCTGAATCGTGATCTGCCGGAAGGCATCACGCGGGCGGGCTGTCAAGCATCAGTCTTTTTCGCATGTTTCACATGACCGCGCAGCCATTCCCAGAGGCCGTCTGAACTTCTGCGGTCGGTAATGCAATCCACGCGGATGATGGCGCTCCAGCAACTCGCGCAGATGCGCGGTCGAGGTGCTTACGTAGACCGTGGTCGTCTGAAGATGGCTATGGCCGAGCAGCATCTGGATCACCCGCAAATTGGCGCCGCCATGGTACAGGTGCGTTGCGAAGGCATGGCGCAGCGAGTGCGCCGTCAGCAGCGGCTGGCCCGACGCGGCGGCATACCGCTTGATAAAGCGCCGCAGCACGGGATAGGTCAGCTCCCCGGAGCGCGTGTCGTTGACGAAACACTGATCGATGGGCCCGGCTTGGCGCAGCAGGTGCGGCCTGGCCGCACGGGCGTAGTAGCGCAGCCACGTGGCCGCGTGGTCGCCGTAGATCACCAGTCGCTCGCGCAAGCCCTTGCCCATCACCTTGATGCAGCGGTCTTTCGCGCCGGCGCTGACTTGGTGGCACTTCAACCCGATCAGTTCGCTGGCGCGCAGGCCGCTGGCGTACAGCAGTTCCATGATCGCGCGATCACGAATGCCGGCCACGGTGCGGGTATCGGGCTGGGCGAGCAATCCATGGATCGCACTGAGCGCCGGCGTGTACCGTGGTTGCCACGTTCGATGCCGGACGGGCCTGGTAATGAATTGCCAGGGATCGCTGTCGATCAACCCCTCGAGATGCGCCCAGCGGTACAGGCGGCGCAGCACCCACACGCGCCGGTCCACCGTCTTGTCCGCCTGACTCGCCACGATGGCGCCCAGCCAGGCCAGCAGGTCGCCCGGCGTCACCTCATGCCAGGATCGCTGGTTGACTGTCAGCCAATGCGCCCACAGGGCCAATTCATAGCGCACGCCACGCATTGTGCTGGCGGCCAATCCAGCGCCCCAGGCAAGCTCGTACTGAAAGGCCTGCCAGGCATGACACCACTCCAATGCCATGATCGTTGCCTCCGCTGTTTTTGGGACAGCCAGCATAGACAAGGCTGGCCATGCCCCCGGCAGCGTGGCCGTGGAGGATCACACGGTAAATGAGAGTTTTACGGATTGTTGCAATTGGTCGATCGGCGGAAATTTCGCGGAACCGGCTTCCCTGCACCACTCGATACCGGTCGCAGCAGGTTCAGAGGCTGCGCTGGTCCCATCATCGCGTGTCAGCGGCTCAGATCCACGGGGCTTGATTGACGGGCAGCGACGTGATAACATCAAGTTATTACGCAACAGGAGATCAAGCATGCCCCAAGGTTTCCGTACTCGCCAGTTCGTGGCAGGCAACTCCGCCGCTGTCCGAATCCCGGCAAACATGGCGTTTCCGCCCAAAACAGAATTGCTCGTTACCCGTGAAGGAAACACGATCAAGGTAGAGCCACTGATGCCAACGTTAAGAGACGTGCCGCAGTTGTTCGCCCAACTCGGTAAGTTCCACAGCGGCCAACGCCCAGAATTTGAGGACGTGGAGCGCAAATGGTGAAATATCTTTTGGATACAAACATTTGTATTTACCTGATGAAAGAACAGCCGGAATCGGTGACTGAGCGATTCGACAAGTGCGAGCCTGGCGAAATAGCTGTAAGCGCCGTTACTTGGGCGGAGCTTTGTGTCGGGATAGGCGCTCACAGTGACCGGGCAGTCATGGATGAATTATTTAACAAACTCATTCCTCAAGATTTTGGAATTAAGGCGGCATTTATTTTTGGCGAATTATCAAGAAAATTTCCGAATCGTAAAATAAATTTCGACCGAATGATTGCCGCTCACGCCATGGCGCTCGATGTAACCCTCGTCACAAACAACACCGCCGACTTTGATATCTACCAAGGCTCTGGCTTGAAACTGGAAAACTGGGTGAAGTCAAGAGGACGCATCCAGTGATCAAAACACCGACATGACGATGACGATCGCGCCGACGATCAGCATACCGCGCCGCATGTAGTCCATAAACTCGGCCTTGGTGATCGCGCCCTTGTAATACTGCACGAACACGCCCGACATCGCGCTGGCGAGCACCAAAAAGGTGATGGCCACCAGGAACAACTGGATCACGCTGCGCAGCCTGCTCATCGGAATGCCGGAGCCTTGCTCGAAGCCGGCCGTGATCGCTTCATTCATGCTCATGCAACCGCCACCGGCGTCGCGCACGCAATCGAAACGCCCACCATTGCCATTTCCGTTGCCATTACCATTGCCGTTGCCGTTGCCATTGCCGTTGTTCGGGTTGCCGGCGATGCGGTCGGCCATGGCGCAAATCGTGGTGCCGTTGCTGTCGGCAAAGCCCGCGCATGAGCCGGAACGGATCATCGTCTGGCAATTGCCGGTGCCCAGTTGCACGCAGGCCAGCACCAGGTTACCGTCCACCGCGCGGCCATCGAACGTGCCCATGGCGATCAACTGCGCCGGCGCGCTGGCTTGAAGGGCCTGTGAAGTCAGCGTTGCCCAGGCATCGACCTGCTGCTGGAGATCCCAAGTACTGAATTCCTCTGGTGAAACTTCGGCATATTTACGAATGTTGGCCTTGTTCATTTGCAACACGCCGTAGCAGCATGAACCGTTGTACACGTCCAGTTTTCCACTGCTCTCGAACATGGCCAGGCTGCCCACGGCATCGGCGTTCGCTTTGAGCCAGGCACTCGCGTTCGGAGAGTTCTGGATGGCACTGGCAACGTCCTGGGCCGTGACCTTGTTCTGGGCACTGGACACGGCCGGCAGCGTCCCAAGCCAGATGAAGAGGATCAGCGTCAGAAGCCGTGGCAAAGCGAGAAGAGCCGGCATAAAACAACCTATCGAGGCAGCTTGATGGCGCGGTCGCACTCGGGCGCCGGCTTGCCGTACTGCACCACGCGGAAGTAAGCGGTGTTGGTGGCCGGGTGGACGGCCACTTGCGCATAGTTCCTGGTCTTTGGCTGATCTTTATCGTTTGTGGTCATAATGCAATACCTTGGGAAATCCTGATGCGTAGACTGTCCGCTGGCCTTGTCCTGAATGACCACCCGCATGGGACATTGCGAGTAGATTGGTGTGTCTTTGCTGTTATGGTTAGGCGGATCTTCGCACAATGGATAAACCGTCGATGCAGCGTCCAAGCTAGAAAAATAAAACCGCTTGGAGATGTTCTCAAACGCGCTCAGAATCACAAACGCTGACCATTTTTTACCGTCGCTTCTTGTCGGAAATTTATCTATGATTTCCCCCCAGATGGAATGTGCCACTTCACGGCTTCCGGGCTTTCCTTCATAGCCCGGATAATTGAAGTTGAACGCCACCAGATCCATGGTCTGCCAGTCCAGACCCGCTGGAAAAACGATCTTTTTGTCTTTGGCGCCCTGGGCGCTTGCGCCTGCGGCCAGGCACAGACCAAGCGCGAAGGCGGGGATGGTTTTGAGCAGTGTTTTCATGAAAAATCTCCTTTACTGTTGACCGCTGGCATTCAACTCGGCAATGAACTGCTCGGGCGGGGTGGCGCCCACCAGGCGTTTGCCGTTGCCGAGGAACACCGTCGGGGTATTTTGCACCTGGTTCTTTTCCGCGAACTGCAGGATTTGCACCAGGCCGCTGACGTCGCAGTCCTGCGGCCCCGTGGGGTGTTTGCCCTCCGCCATGATGGCCCGCCAAGTGCCGGCGCGGTCGGCTGAACACCAGGCGGTGCGCGCCAGCTCTTGCGAGCTGGCGTCGAGCACCGGGAACATGAAGCGGTACACCGTCACGTCAGGCAACTCATCGAGGAACTTGGTGAACGCCCGGCAGATCGGGCAGTTGGGATCCTCGAACACCGCCACCTTGCGCGTGCCATCGCCGTGAACTTCCTTGATGGCCAGGTGCAGCGGCAAACTGGAAAACGGCACCGCCAGGAGCTTGTCCTGCGCCGGCGCGGTCAGATCCTGCCGCGTCTGCATGTCCACCAGCGAGCCGCCGACGAAGCCATAGCGCCCGCTCGCGTCGCTGTAGAAGATCTCGCCTTCGCTGTCCACCTGGTAGATGCCGGCCACCGGCGTTGGCTGAACCTTGTCGATCTTCACCTGGCCCTGGGTGAAGCGTTCGATGTTGGCCTTGATGGCGCTGATGCTGGCCGTCTGCGCCAGCGCCAGCGGGCTGAGGGCGGCAACGGCGATGGCTGCCAATGTCTTGCGGATATTGATCTGCATGGGAAGATGCTCCTTTTGGAAGGGGGGTGCGGTGAGTTTCAGAAATCGAAGGCGCGCACGCCGCGCGCCGCGCGGCAGGCTTCGACGGTATCGCGGATGAGTTGGGCCGTGCGCAGCGGGTTGGACACGGCGTTGAGTCTCAAAACGGGCATCGAGGCGTCGGTCGATAACACCGTCACCCGTCCACGCCCGAAAACCCGTTGCAGCAGCGTGCCGCCCACGCTGAGGTCCTTGACGCGGTACAGCTCCACCGTCTCCAGTCTTTTGACGAAAATCCCGCGCTGCTCCAGCAGCCTGACGTTGGTCAGCGTGTAATGGTGGTTGGCGGTCTGAAAGTAGCGCAGCAGCGCCCAGCCGACCGGCACGATGAGCCAGCACAGCGCCACGGCCAGCACGAAGGTCCAGGCGTTGACGACCTGTCCCTCGGTTTCGGACCAGAGCGTGTCCGTCTCCTGTGTGGCGCGCACGCTTTGTTCGGCATCCGTGGATGCCATGGATGCATATGCCGCCCGGCGGGTGAACTCGGCGCCGGCCTGGGTCTGGGAAGAAGGTTCTGAAGGCATCGGGCCATGGTAGGGACGGCCCGGAGTGTTGTCAGCTCGATAGCGTTTTTACGAAAAAAGGCAACTCGCTTGATTTTTGGTTATGTTTGTGGTAGGCGAGAGAGGCCGATGCAGTGGTCAGCGCCGCGCCAGTGGTCACTGGCTGGCCGTGTCGCGGTCGTGATCGCTCAGTGCGCAGTGCGCCGAATCACAAGCGGAAGAAGTCGAAGTCGCGTCCGGCTGGTGTCAATGGTCACCAAGGCGCCCTGCTGCAAAGCATCGCCGGCAACGGACAAAGCATCCGTCACCATCGTGCCAATCGCTTCAGGACTTACGTCGTCAGCCCGAATCTGAACGACGCTGGGTTTTTCTCCATGCGTGGCTGCCAAGATTGCGCTGAAATCGAGATCGTGGGTCAGCACCACACAGTCGTGCGTGCGCGCAAATGCCATGATCTCGACATCAGGAGCGTCACGCGCTCCGATCGCTGAGGGTTTCAACCCACCTTGGGCTGAGGTTCATGTCAATGAGCAACTTCATGCCGAAGCAAGCAAGATGTCTCTTTCCTCCGCCCGCCACGCCGCATACCGCAGCGCTTGCGCGATGTCCTCCCGTCCCAGATAGGGATAGTCAGCCAGCAGTTCGTCAATGCTGTGTCCAGAAGCTATCTGGCCGACGATCATGCCGACCGTGACGCGCATTCCTCGAATGCATGCCTTGCCGCTCATGATGCCGGGCCGCTGGGTAATCCGGTCAAGTTCTTCCATACACACACCTCACTTGACAGTCATTGTGCCCGCAAGTTCACTGTAGCAGCAGCGCAAAGGCGAAAAATCAATTCTCCTGGCCTTCGATCCAGGGATCGATGACTCGCACCCCGGCGGCCAGAAAAGGCGATTTGTCGCGCGTGCCCCTATGACATCCTGCTCGGACTCCTGTTGCGGGAATCAGGACCGCCCATGAAAAAAACCCACCGGCCCGCGAGTGCGGGTGGTGGGTCGGGTTGGAAGATGCAAGCCGGCAGACTCAGGCGTGCTCGAGCGCGATCGGTCGCACGGCCAGGCGCATGCCCATGGCCTTGAGCAGCGAAGTCAGGCTCTTCAGCTCAGGATTGCCCTTCGGGGAGAGCGTTCTGTAGAGCGTATTGGCGTTCAGTTCGGCTCGTTCGGCGAGTTGGGAAACACCGCCGAAAGCTTGCGCAATGTAGCGCAGTGTAGTCATCAGCTCTTGCTGATCGCCATCTTCAAGAACTGCGTTCAGGTACTCGGCGGCGTACTCCGGGTCGTCGCGCAGTTCTTCGATGAAAGCTTCTTCGTGAGAGCGAGATGGTGCGATGGACATCAGGGCCTCCGTTCACGTTGTTGATAATTCTCCCAGTAGCTGACGGCGCGAGCGACGTCGGCGTCCTGAGAACTCTTGTCACCGCCGCACAGCAGCAAAATGATGGTCTGACCGGCTTGGGCATAGTACACCCTGCCAGTCGGCCAAGAGTTGCATGATCGGCATATACTTCAACAATGATCGACGAACAGCAGGTCCGCGAACTCATCGCGCAGTACCCTCCCACCAAAGCTGTGGAAGGCATTGTCATGCACGTCGGGTATGAGGTCAAACCAGACTGGACGGGCGAGGAATCGGTTTACCTGCAAGTTTTTGTGGTTGATCCCAACAGCGATGACAAGAAAGTCCGCCAGCGGGCGATCAAGTACACAGAGGATTTGCGCGAACACCTGCGCGAAGGCGGCGTTCTGACCTATGTCGAGTTCCTCAAAAGCCGGCGGCGCGCAGCCACGCCCCGAATGGCAGCCAAGCAGTCCCATCAGGCCATCGCCGCATAATGCATCCGTACAGCGGCCAGTTGCTGGAGCAGGCATGGCACCTGTGGTCGCTTGACCGCACGCGACCGCGGCAGGTCAACCTGAGACAAGCCATCAGTTGTGCCTATTACGCGCTGTTCCATGCCATCGTACAAGAGGGAGCGGCACTGCTGGCTCCGGCCAACCCCGCTGGATTACGCGCAAACTTGGCGCGCCGCTTCGGACACAGACCAATGCGGGAGGTATGCCGGCAGATTGCGCGCGGCGCGGCTATCCCCGGCGTCCCAAACGTCAGATTGGTGGTTACCACGCCGAGCGCCGAATTGCGACGCATCGCCGACGCCTTTCACCCGTTGCAGGAACTGCGTCACACAGCCGACTACGACCTGCACGCCACGTTTGACAGGCTCAGAGCAGAGCTTTCCATCACACTGGCCGAAAACGCCATCAAGGACTGGTACCGTATCCTGAGCACGAACAAAGACGAAGCGGCAGCGTTCGCTGTCTCATTGCTGTTTGGCGGCAAAGAACATTGATTGCGCGCATGGCAGTTCCGCCGTCACCGCTGCCTCTATGACATCCCGCTCGGTCTCCTGCTTGGCCTCGAGCAGTCGCCAGATGCCTTCATCGATGGTGCCTGCAACCAACGGCACGATGACCAGGACGTTGCGCTTTTGCCCCAGGCGGTAGGCCCGGTCTTCGGCTTGCCTCATCAGCGCTGGCGTCCACGGCAGTGACGCGAAGGCCACATGGTTGGCCGCCGTCAGCGTGATGCCCACGCCGGCAGCCGAAGTGGTGCCTATGAACACGCTCACCGCCGGCTCGCTCTGGAACGCATCGATGGCCCTCTGGCGCTTTTGAGGCGAATCGGCGCCCACCAGGGTGACGCAGTGAATGCTGGCTGTGTCGAAGGCCGACTTCATGGCCTGCACCGTGGCCATGTATTCGCAAAAAATGATGATCTTGTCGCCCTCGGACAGGCTCTCCACCATCTCGATCAGAAACGGCGTCTTCAGCGCCTCCAGGCGCTGCCTGAGCTTGGTGATCTTGGGCATGGCCTGCAAGGTCATGTCGCGGTAGATCTCTTTGTAGGCGCCCAGGCCCTCGGCAGGCGATACCCAACGCACCTGCCGGATCTTCTGGCCCAGGTCATCGAGCACGTCCTTGTGCCGGCGCAGCATCCAGCCTTTGAGCGCGGCGGCCAGTTGAGCGCGCTTGTCGCCGCTTCCGGCATAGCGCTTGCTGAAGTCCTTGAGCGGCATGCGGCCCAGCGCGTGGCCTGTCAGACGCAGCAGCGTGTGCATCTCGATCTCGCGGTTGAGCAGCGGGGTGCCGGTCATGACGTAGCGCCGCGGGATGCGCGTGGCCATGACGAAGGCATTGCGGGTGCGGCCCGACTGGTGTTCCTTCAGGTAGTGCGCTTCGTCCACCGCCAGAACGGCGAAGCTCAGATCCGGTTCGCGAACCAGGCCGCCCAGGCGCTCGTAGTTCGCCACCACCCACTGGCATCCGTACAGCGTGGCGATCCGGTCTTCGCCGGCCATGCCGACCACGGCGCCGGGATAGACCATGCGAATCTCGCGCTCCCAATTGATGCGCAGCGACGCCGGACACAGGATCAACACCCTGCCCTGGCCGGCCGCCAGCCGCGCGGCCACCACCATCTGACGGCTCTTGCCCAGCCCCATGTCGTCGGCCAGACAAGCCCCGCTTTGGCTCATCAAGTGGCGCACGCCCACGAACTGGTAGTCGCGCAAGCCCGCGCGAGCGCCCTCGGCGGCCAATGCCTGTTCGTCCAGTGCGAACCACCGGTTCTGATCGAGCTCGGCGGAAAGAAATCCAACACCTTCGTTGTCCGGCGAGGTCTGACTACGCTCCGGCGATGCAGCAGGCACCTTGATCGGCGATGCGTCTGACGCCTGCGACACGAAGTCTTCGAGAACGACCGGCTGCTCATGGACGAAAACGAACTCGCTGGCCACGCCGGCGATGTCGCGCAGCGCATCCAGAATGCGCCCGGCTGCGCCTCGCACCTGCCAGGCCGACGCCGGCTTGTGAAAATACCCTCGAAGGGCGCGCATGGCCCGCACGCACGGCGCGTCGTAAGTGAAGCTCACGGCGTGATCTCCCCTGGCCAGATCGCCTTTGACCAAGGGGAACACCTGCACGTCGAACAATTGCGTGAAGAACCCGGGCTCGGGCGCGGCCAGCGCGGCGGCCAGCACCGGCCTGGCGCCGTCCAGATCCACATGCTGGCCCGCATACATCGTGCCCAGCCATTTCAGGCACTGATCGGCATCGGCCAGATCGATCGCCCACATGCGCCGGCCGGCAATCCACCAGGCCCCTGCCCTGGTCAGTTCGCGGCCCATGCCGGGAACGTTGTGCAGTTGCAGGCCCAGCCGGCGGCCATCGCTGACGGCATGGATCAGCAGCTCGGGCGGGTGCAGCACGATCGGTGAAAATTCGGTCATCATTTCAATACATGTGCGAATGACGCAACCGATTGCTCAATCAACCTCATTAATGTCACAAAATCAGCATCCAGCTTGCGCCGGATGGACGGCCACCAGCCACCGAGATACTGACTCACCTCAAGACTGAACTGCAATTTTCCATTCTCATCAAAAAAACCGCTGACGCTCCACAGATAATTCAGGCTGGGATGTTCAAGCAAAGACTCCTGATGCAAATTGGCGCTCAACGCGCCGGCAAACTCAACATCAGACCAGAAAGCCACGTAAGGCAAACGGTCAAAACGGATAAAGCCATGGCCTTCGCAGCTTGCGAAGGTCGAGCAAACACCCTCCACATTCAGTGAGGCCACCAGCGATCTCACTTTCCTGTCGATCACGTCTTGGGCGACCGCTTCATGATACGGGCGCGGACAACCAGAAATCATCGGGTAGCAAGACCAAGCAAGGCCCAAGTCCCAGCCGTAGTCGCAAGCAATAGCACAATCACGCGCTTTACGACGTGCCCAAACTGCGCAGTGCTAATACCGTGCTTCAGCCAGGCAAGCCCAGAAAGATAGAACCAAACAATCAATAACGAGACGACTATTCCCAAAGCTGACAAAAGAAAATTTTCAGTAATCATCATGCCGTTCCCCTTGACAATTCATGAATGTGCTCGATTTTTGCGCCGCAGCACTTGCTGACGGCGTTGGCCACCATCGAGCGGTGGCAGAAATTGAAGTCAGCCTCGTAGCACAG
>WRJY01000310.1 GCA_009778355.1 Desulfovibrionaceae bacterium
GGGTGTCCAACCCGGCTGCGGTTTGCGCCTTGCATCCACTGCCTTTGCGGGGCAACGGGCGCCATGAAAATAGTGTGAACAGGCCCTACTTCGGCGACAGCCGCCAAGCCCCGTGATGGTGCAGGTGCGGTAGAGTCTGTCTTGGCTTTGGCATTCCGCTGAACCGTGCGGCTTGGGTGCGCAAGCGCATTCCAGTTCGCGTGGTGCTTTCAGGTTGAGGCCAACACTGCTGTCCTCGAATGAATACCACGCTTGCCATTGTCAGCATCATCGCCGCGCTTGCGATGGGGGCGGTCAGCCCGGGGCCGAGTTTCGTGCTGGTGGCGCGCACCGCTGCCGCCGCCGGGCGGCGCGAGGCGCTTTTCACGGCGCTGGGGTTGGGCTGCGGCGCGTTGACTTTCGCGGTGCTGGCGTTGCTGGGCCTGCATGCAGTTTTTGCCGCCGTGCCCTGGGCGTACACGGCGCTCAAGCTGTGCGGCGGCGCTTATCTGATTTATCTGGCGTACCGGATCTGGCGCGGCGCCAAACAGCCTTTGCCGCCATTGGCGCGCGCCGGTTCGCAGCGTCGCGCCCACTTGTGGCGCGCTTGGTTTCGCGGCCTGGCCACGCAGTTGAGCAATCCCAAAACGGCGGTCGTCTTCGCCGGTGTCTTCGCGGCGCTGATGCCCGAGCATCCAACGCCGGGCTTTTACCTGACGGTGCCCGCCGGCGCTTTCATGGTCGATGCCGGCTGGTACACCATCGTGGCCTGCGCCCTGTCGTCAGCCGCGCTGCGCGCTGCGTACCTGCGCTACAAGGCGCTGATCGATCGCCTTGCGGGCAGCGTGATGGGGCTGCTGGGTCTGAAGCTGATGTCGATGGCCGGCGCGTAGGTTCAAGTCAAGATCGCTCGCGCGCGGCCGCCAGCAGCACCACCAGCGCCCCGGCGCCGCCTTGCAGCGGGCGGGCCTGGACGAAGGCCAGCACCTCCTGTTTCTGCGCCAGCCAGCCGTGCACCTTGTCCTTGAGCACGGGCGTCCTGCCTGGCGAGCCCAGGCCCTTGCCGTGCACCACGCGCACGCAGCGCCAGCCGGCGCGCTGGGCCTGGCGCAGAAACTGGCCGAGCGCCTGGCGCGCTTCGTCGGTGCGCAGGCCGTGCAGGTCGATCTGGCCCTGCACCGCCCAGTGGCCGCGGCGCAGCCGCGCGGTGACGTCGGCACCGATGCCGGGACGGCGAAAGCTCAGGTATTCGTCCACGTGCAGCAGTGTGCTGGCGTCGAACTGGTCGGAGATGGATTCGCGCAGCGCCGCCTGTTCGTCGCGCTGGCGCTGGCGCGGCTCGGGCAGCGCGGGGGCGCTGGCGTGCACCACGCGGCCATGGGCGCGCAGCGGCTGCGTGGGGCCGATGGCGCGCGCGAACAGCTCCTGCTCGGCGCGCGCGCGCCGGGCGGCGGCTTCGTGCGCGGCGGCTTGCTCGTCCGCGCGCTGGCGCGTTTCGGCCAGGCGCTGGGCGATGGGCTTGAGGTCTTGCAATGAGCGCGCTTTCACATCAAGCCTTTCTCGGCCATCGACAGCGTGATGCCTGGGGCGACGATGACGTGGTCGATCACGCGCACATCCACCAGCGCCAGCGCGGCCTTGAGGTTGCGCGTGAGCGCCTCGTCGGCGCTGCTGGGCTGCACGTCGCCGCTGGGGTGGTTGTGCGCCAGCACCACGGCGGCGGCGTGGTGGTGCAGGGCGCGCAGCGCCACTTCGCGCGGATAGACGCTGGTCTGCCCGAGCGTGCCGCGAAACAGCTCTTCCAGCGCGATCAGGCGGAACTGGCTGTCGAGAAACAGCGCGGCAAACACCTCGTACCGGTGCCGGGCCAGGTGCAGTTGCAGGTAGTCCTTGAGGACGGGCGCCGAGTCGAGCGCCGGGCGTTCCCTGAGCTGCTCGGCCAATGCGCGGCGCGACAGTTCCAGCACGGCGAGCAGTTCGGCCCGCTTGGCGGGGCCGCCCAGGCCCTTGGTGCGCTTCAAGTCGTCTGCATTGGCGTGCAGCAGGCCGGCGATGCCGCCGAAATCGTCCAGCAACTGCTGCGCCATTTGCAGCACGCCGGTGCCGGGCAGGCCGGTGCGCAGCAGCAGCGCCAGCAGTTCGGCGTCGCTCAACGCCGCGGCCCCGCGCGCCAGCAGCTTTTCGCGCGGACGGGCATCGGGGGGCAGGTCTTTGAGCGGCATGTCGCCCGGATTATCGGAGCGGTTTCGGGTCAATGCGCAACAAGGCCTGTTTATGATCTCAGCGGGCCTGATGAGATCGTAAACAGGCTCTAAATAGAATCGGCCCAAAGCGAGCATTCTTCATGAGCACCATTCAGCCCGGTTCCTTTCTGACCTTGCATTACCGCCTGGCCGGCCCGCAGGGCGGCGTGATCGACACCTTCAGCGGCAAGCCGGCCACGCTGTCGCTGGGCGCGGGCCAGTTGTCGCCGGCCCTGGAGCAGCGGCTGATTGGCCTGGAAGAGGGCGCGCGCGCGCGCTTCGACATTCCCGCCGGCGAGGCTTTTGGCGAACGCAACCCGGACATGGTGCAATGGCTGGCCCGCAAGGAACTGGACGAACTGGGCGAGCCCGGCGAGCGTTACGCCGTCGGCGAGGCGGTGCAACTGCCCACGCCCGACGGCCAGGGCCAGTTTGCCGCCGTGGTGCGGGCGGTGCGCGATGATGGCGCGCTGCAACTGGACTTCAATCACCCGCTGGCCGGCCAGCCCGTGACTTTTGAAGTGCAGGTGATTGGGGTGCTGTGATCCTGGCAGCAACAGTTGACCGTTCTCGTACTTCGCAATTTCGCATGAATGCCTTCCTGCCTTTGATCGGGCTCCTCGCTCGGGCGATGCCGTTACGGTGTTGTTCGTTTTTGCGGGTACGTTCAACCGCCGTTTCTGAGTAATGGAAAAAGAAACCTCATATCTCGGCGCGATGTTGACCAGCCAGGCCAATCTCCACGTTGTGCTGGGGGCCGGTGCATTGGCGGCGCTGGCGGCTTTCCCTTTCGGCCTGGTCGGCGCCGCGCTGCCGCTGCTGGTTCTGGGCGTGGGCGAGGTCATCGCTGGCCTTGTCGTGCCGGACCTGCCGTCCTTTCGCGCCAAGGTCGATCAGGACAAGCGCCGCGTCCGTCGCGACGACGTTCGCAAGACCCTGCTGACCGAACTGACCCGCCGCATTCCGGTGGAGGTCAGTGCTTCCGGTTTGTCGTCCAGCCGCAGCCAGCCTCTCGAAACCGCGGATCGCTTGCGCATGGCTGCGTACAATCGAATGATCGAGCAGATACGGGCGCTTTCCAGCGTGGCGCGGGATGGCGACAGTCCGCTGGGTGAACCCGAAATCGAGCGCCTGCACGAGGCTGCGATCGACTTTTTGTCCCTGTGGATGGCGCGCCTGGTCATCAAGGAGCGCGAAGGCGCGTCCGACCTGCAAGACATCCGCCGCAAGTTGGCGCAGATCGAGCAATCCCTGCCCAATGCCGACCGTGCCACCGTTGCCCAACTGCGCCGCGCCCAGACCGAATACCAAGGCATTCTCGATCGCCATGGCGCCCTGGTTGGCAAAACCGTGGCGATCGATGCCGCGCTGGCGTCGATGCCGGACAAAATCGAGGAAATCTACCAAATGCTCATTGCCGCCCCGTATTCCAAGGGAATCGGCGATCGTCTGGAGGACAGCCTTTCGCGCCTGCGTCTGGCGGACGAACTCGAACAGGAACTTTCACTGGATCTGTCCAACACTCTGCCTTCCGGCGTTGCCTTCGACCATGCCGGCAGCAATGACCTGGCCCGTATCGCCAGCAAGGAACGCGCCAGAACGTTCGCCCAGCAGACCACGATCAACCATTAACCCGAGGAAACCGTCATGTCCTTCCTGACCCGTCTTGCCAATCTTTTCCGGGGCTTTTTGTCCCTGTTCGTCTCCGGCCTGGAAAAGTCCAGCCCCCAGGTGGTCTACGAGAACGCCATCAACGCCATGATCAAGAAGTTCGAGATTGCCCGCAACGCGGTCGCTTCGATCATTGCCAACCGCCAGGTCGCCGAACAGCGCCTGAAGAAGGCGCAGACCGAGAAGGAGCAGGTCGATCGCGATCTGGACGCCGCGGTCAACGTCGGCGACGAGGAGTTGGGCACGGTACTGATCCAGAAACAGGAACAGCTTGCCGGCATCATTACTTCAGCCACTGCCGACCTCGCGCGCCTGTCGAGCCAGGCCGATGAAAGCAAGGCCATGTTGACCCAGTTCAAGAGCGAAATCGAGCGCCTGAAGGCCGAACGCGACGAACAGTTGGCCCGCCAGGCCACCGCGAAGGCCCAGATACAAATCCAGGACCAGCTCAGCGGGTTGTCCGTGGATGCCGAGATACGCGCCCTGGACAACGTCCGCGAGGGCATCAACCAGACGGTGGCCAAGGCGGCGCTCAACAGCGAAATGGCCGGCGCCGACGTCGATGAGCGTCTGAAGAAGCTGCGCCAGACCGCTGGCACGACCAACGCCAGCGCCAAGTTCAAGGCCCTGCAGGCAGCGCGTGCTGCCTCCGAGAACAAGACCCTTTGAAGGGCTTGTCCTTCCAGGGAGAGCGACATGATCAAGGACACCGCGCGAATTCCGGCCCAGCCTGCCTGGGTCGAGGACCTGCGCCAGAAATACCTGGCTGGCCAGGCCACCATCTTCGTGTTGTATGGCAATGTCTTCGACAAGGTGGTCCAGCCTGACGGCAGTTGGATGCTGGGTGAATACCTGGTATCCAGGCTGTTCGGATCCAGCAAGGGCCTGGTGTTCGAGCTCGGCTGGTCACAGGGCCTGCGCGTGGCCGGCGGAAAGTCCGTTGCCGCGCTGCGCACAACCCCAGACGCGCCGCCATCGGATCTGCCGCCGGATTTGCGCAAGCTCGAAATGCCGGCGGCTACCCTGGCGGGCGGTCTGGGCGATGCCCTGCGGTCGCTGGAAAATGCCTTCCACAAGTACTCCGCCGCGCTGGTGCTGCCCTACGCGGGCACCCTGTTGCCGGCCACCGACGTGGCCATGATGTCCAACGACGAACGCGCGACGCTGACCACGCTTCACCGCTGGTCGCTGGACAACCAGCTTTCCCGCCGCGACTGCGTGGTCGTTCTGGTGTGCGAGAGCCTGCAGGAGATCCATCCGTCCCTGCTGTCCAGTCCGCGCGTGTCGGCCATCGAGGTGCCGCTTCCTGACCTCGACGTTCGTCGCAGCGTTGTCGCCAGTGCGGCGCCCAACCTCTCGCCCGCCGACATCGAAAGCGTCGCCCTCCATACCTCTGGCCTGCGCGCTGTTCAGATCGAAGGACTGGTGGCTTCGCCAGCCCCCAGCGCGCTGGACGAGGATCAGCGTTTCGCCATCATTTCCCGCCTGCTCGACGGGCAGACCAATGCCGAAAGCCGCGCGCGCCAGATGGCCGCGATCACGGCGGGCAAGACCGAGCAGGAAATCGTCGACCTGGTGGCGCCGTCCGCCCAGGCCCGAGACGACGCTCCGCAGACGCAGGAACTGGTGCGCGTCATCCATGACCGCAAGCGCGAGATCATCGAGAAAGAGTGCGCGGGCCTGCTGTCTTTCATGGAGTCCAGGCAGGGCCTGGAGGCCGTGGGCGGCAATGAGAAGATCAAAACCGAGTTGATGGACATCGCCCGCCAGATGAAAACCGGCAACTCTCGTTTGGCGCCGATGGGCCTGTTGTGTGTCGGCCCGATGGGCTCGGGCAAGACCTTCGTGGTACGCGCCTTCCTGAAGGAGGCCGGCCTGACGGGCGTCGCCTTGAAGAACATCCGCTCCAAATGGCAGGGCGCCACCGAAGCCAACCTCGAGCGCGTTCTGGCCACGGTCAAGGCCATGGGCCCGATCGCCGTGGTCATCGACGAGAGCGATCGCAGCTTCGGCGGCAAGGAGCAGGCCGACACCGATGGCGGCGTGTCCGCCCGCGTGATGGCCCGCCTCAAGGAGTTCATGTCCGACACCGACAACCGCGGCCAGGTCCTTTTCATCCTGATGACCAACCGCCCCGACCGCATCGAGACCGACCTCAAGCGTCCGGGCCGCTTGGATCGCAAGGTGCCGTTCTTTTACTGCGAGACGGCGGTCGAACGCGCCGATGTTCTGCGCGCCATCCTGCGCAAGGATGGCGCCGAGCGGCTGGATCGCACGGGCCTGCAAGCGCTGTGCGAACCGCTGCAAGGCTATTCCAATGCCGACCTCGAAGCCGTTGGCCTGCTGGCGCTCGAATTGGCGTCACGCGCCAACGCCGCCCTGGACCTGCCATACATCAAGTCGGCGATCGAGGATTTCATTCCGTCCCGCGAGGAGGACATGATCCAGTTGATGGAACTGCTGGCGGCCCAGGAAACTTCGCGCCGCTCCCTGCTGCCCGAAAGGTTCAATGCCCTGACCACGGCCCAAATCAACGGCAAGGTGGCTGAACTCAAGCGCGCATTGAGGGAGGAGGGATGAGCATTGCACTGACGGTGCGGGTCCATTCAACCTAAAAACGGCAGTTGGATGCGCCCGCCAGTGCCGTGATCGGCGTGCCAGGCAAGACGCGAGGACGCGGCAGGCTCGTGCCTGCAAGGACGAGTAACGCCGCATGGCGCGCCGAGCGCGGCGCTGGCGGGCGCATAGCGTTCTCACCCAAGCGATGAGCTGGATCGAGGGCAGAAACCGTTGTGTTCATGCGAGGTTACGAGGGTAAAGGAGCGGTCAACTGCCGCTTTTAGGTTCAATTGTGAAACTCTCGCCGCCCCAGTGAACTTGCGCATCTTCGTGCCCGGTCTTTTGCGCGATCCCTGGATACGCCTGTCCAATCCCGGGTTTGTGTAAAAATATTCCATTCTCGTTCTTGATTAGCAGGAGTCGATCCTCATGCCCTCCGAAGGTGGCTTTTCCTTGCGTCGCCTTTTCATCGCCGACGACACTCCCGGGGCGGCATCTGCTCCCGCGGCCGGCATCGACGCGCTGCTCAATGGCTCCCTGTCCGCGGGCGCTGCCTCCTCGCAGCCGTCAGGCAGCGCCGCGCCAATTTCCGGCGACAAGGATTTGATCCTGACCGAAGGCGTGGAGTTTTCGGCAATCTACGCCGAGGCCGGCGTGCCTTCCGTTGCCTTTACCATCGAAAAACTGGCCAAACTCATCGAGGGTTTGAATCAACTCGATACCGCCACCAAGAAGGCCGCTGTCGCTGCCATGGATGCCGCTGACGACAGTTGGGATATCGCTTCCGTGGTCGCCGATGGCAAGACCAAGCGCGCTGCGCTGGCCGCCTATCAAGGCAGCATTGCCTCGGACGAGAGCGCCATCAGCGCCGAAATCACGCGCCGCCTGGACGCCAACCAGTCCGACAAGGCCACCCGCCTGGCCGACATCGACCAACAGATCGCCGCCCTCCAGACCAGGCGTGAAGAGACGATCTCCGAAGCGGCCCATGCCGCCGCCTCCTTGCGGGCCCAAGGCACCGCTGCCGCCGAGGCGGGCGAGCGCGAGCGTAACCGCATCGGCAACGCCATTCGCGGCTTCGACGGCCTGATCGCGCTGTTCGATGCCACTCCATCTTCTTCTACCTGATTTCTGACGGAGGATTTTCATGGCTCGCCTCACCCCGTTCGCCAAGGTGCTCATCGGCGTCATCGTTATTGGCGGCGCTGGCGCCGTCGGCTACAACCTGGTCAAGAACAACGGCGCATTCAGTGCCGCGCCGGTTGCCGCGAACGCCTCGACGACTCATGCCAGCAAGAGCGCTCCCGCCGCTCAGCCTTACGTGGCACCGCCCAGCAAAAACGACGCCATGCTGCGTTTGGGCATCAACAGCTTCCATGGTTTCGCGCCGGGTTTGGTGGCCAACGGCAACAGCCTGCGCACCAAGCCGGATTCGATCTTCGCCAAGCAGGGCCTGGACCTGGAATTCGTCATTCAGGACGACATCCCAACCCTGGACACGATTTTCACTTCCGGCACCGCTCAATGCACCTGGCGCACATCGGATTTCTGGGCGCAAGAGCAGCCGAACCTGCGCAACGCCGGCCTGGATGCCCGCGCCATCATGGCCGTGGACAACACCCAGGGGGCGGACGCCATCATCGCGCGCGATCCGGCTGTCCGCCGCATCGAGGACCTGGCCGGCAAGCGCGTGGCCTTGCTCCAGTACACGCCCTCGCACGGGATGCTGATCGACGCCATCGAGAACTCCTCGCTGTCCGAGCGCGCCAAGCAGTCGATCCAGATGGTGTTCATCAACGCCGACGAGGGCATGACCGGCGTGGGCGCGGCCCTGACCTCGGGCGCGGTCGACGCCGCCGTGATGTGGGACCCCGACCTGTCGATGGTGACCAAGCGCAATGCCCACGTCATCTATTCGACCAAGATCGCATCGAACCTGATCTTCGACCTGATCGTCTGCGATAAACGCTTCCTCGACACGCCAGCCGGCAAGGCGGCGGCCCAGAAACTGGTCGCCGGCTGGATGGAAGGCGTCAAGGCCGCGCGCGCCGACAAAGGCAATGCAGCCAAGGCGCTGGTGGCCACCCTGCCGTACTACGAAATGCTGGTCAAGGATCAGGGCATGCCTTTCCTGGAGAGCCTGTTCGGCAACCTGGTCTGGACCGGCCTTGAAGACAATGCCCGCATTTTCGGGCTGGTTGGCGGCACCAATCACTATGAGCGCGTCTACCGGCGCTTCGACGGCATCTACCGCAGCATCGGCGCGCTGGCCAATCCGAAGTCGCCGGTCATCGCGCCGCAGGACAGTGTGGACTACTCGTACATCCGCGATTTGCTGGCGGCCAACCACCAGGCCGAGGCAAGCGCCCGCGCCGAGCAGGCGAACGCCCAAACTTCCTTCACGGTCGAAGCCCAGCAGGCCGCGGTGGCGGCCGCGCCGGCCGCGGTGACCAAGCCGGTATCGGTCAATTTCGAGACCGGATCGGCGCGCCTGACCAAGCGCGCCCAACAGGTCATCAACGAGCAGATGGTGCCCTTCATCGAAAACAACGGCACCGCCTATTTTGAGGTCAGCGGCAATACCGACAGTACGGGTTCGCTGGCCGCCAACATGACCTTGTCCCGCGCTCGCGCCCAGGCCGTGGTCGATTACCTGGCCACCGAGTGGGAATTTCCGCGCACCCGCTTCCATGTGATCGGCAACGGCCCCAAGGCCCCCCTGTGCGACGAAGGCAATCCGCAGTCCTCTGGTCTGGGCCTGGAAGACTGCCGCGCTGCCAACCGCACCACCCGCGTCGCCGTCTACTCGGCCCGCTGATCCTTGTTCACCCAGGCTCCCGCCATGAAGGCTGTCACAAAAGGGGTGGCGCTGTTGCTCCCTCCCCCTTTTGGGGAGGGCAGGGGAGGGGGCCGGCGGCTGGCTCCCATCCCAACTTTCCTCCAGAGGGGGAAGGAGCAAAACACCCAAAGTCCTTTCGCAACGACCGCCATGGCGGGAAGGGCGTAGGCACCACGCTGCACTGTTTCTTCCCGGCTTCAAGACCGGGGGCTCTGGCGTCAAACAATGAACTACTTCTGGAATCCCTACGCATCTCTTTCGCCGGCCCAGCGCCGCGTTCTGGGGGTGGCCGCGATTTTCTCGACGCTGGTCCTGTGGTCGCTGATTTCGTTGACCGGTCTGGTGCCTTCCAACAAACTGCCGTCGCCGTGGAAGGTTCTCGATGCCATGAAGTACCTCGCCTGGTACGAAGGCAAGAGTCTGCTGTGGCCGGCCATCGTCGCCTCCGTTGGCCGCGTGGCATCGGCCGCGGTACTGGTCGTGGCCATCGGTATTCCCGTGGGCGTCCTGATGGGGGCGGCGCCGCGCCTCAATGCCCTGCTGTCTCCCCTGGTCGATCCGTTTCGCTCGGCGCCCATCGTTGCCTTGCTGCCGATCCTGGTCATGTGGATGGGCATCGGCGAAGGCATGAAGGTGGCCTTTCTGTTTCTCGGGGCCGTCGTTTACCTGATTCCCATGGTGCGCGATGCCATTCTGGCCGTGCCCCAGTCCTATTGGATTTCCGCCCGGGACATGGGGGCAACGCCTTTTGAATCCGTTTACCGCGCCGTGCTGCCGATCGCCATGCCCCGCATCGCCGATGCGATCATCGTGGCGGTATCGGTCATGTGGACCTACATCACGGTCGCCGAATACGTCAATGCCGGCGCCGGCCTGGGGCAGTTGATTCAGAACTCGCGCCGGTTCTCGGCCATGGATCAGGTCTTCGCGGGCATCATCGTCATCATCGCCCTGGCCTTGGCGACCTACCAGCTCATGTCCTGGGTCAAGCGCCGCCTTTACCACTGGGAAACCTACGTTTGAAGAGCCCCGCGCCATGAGCTACGCCCACATCGAACTGCGCGACATTCACCAGTCCTACCCCAACCCCAATGGCGGCAGCACGGAAGTCATCAAGGGCATCTCCCTGACGCTGGACAAGCCGGGCATCAACATGCTCCTGGGGCCATCGGGCTGCGGCAAATCGACCCTGCTGCGCATGATGGGCGGCGTTCGTCCCTTTGGCGTGAAGACCCCGACCTCCGGGGCCGTCCTGATCGACGGCCAGCCTTGCGAGGACGCCAGTGACGACGCGATCATGGTGTTCCAGCAATACGCCAACCGCCCCGACATGACCGTGCGGGAAAACGTGGCCTTTCCTTTCACCCTGTCCCTGTGGAAGCGCCGCGTGCCGCGCGCCCAGTGGGAGCCGCGCGTCGATGCCATGCTCCAGGCCGTGGGCTTGACCGACAAGCGCGACCTGTACCCCCATGCCTTGTCCGGCGGCCAGAACCAGCGTGTCGCGTTGGCCCGCGCCCTGGTCTTGCAGCCGCGCATCCTGTTGATGGACGAGCCTTTTGGAGCGCTCGATGCCCAGACGCGCGAGGAAATGCAGGAACTGCTGGTCAAGCTCTACAACACGCAGCCATGCACCGTCGTCTTCGTGACCCATGACGTTTCCGAAGCCCTGCTGCTTG
The DNA here is from genome assembly GCA_009778355.1 of Desulfovibrionaceae bacterium. Classification (GTDB taxonomy): domain Bacteria; phylum Pseudomonadota; class Gammaproteobacteria; order Burkholderiales; family Burkholderiaceae_C; genus Ottowia. Next base: position 10,968 of record WRJY01000310.1, read on the forward strand.
GCGACCGCGTCCTGGTCATGTCCACCCAGCCGGCCACCATCGTGGAGGACCTCCAGGTCTACGAACCGCGCCCGCGCGACCACAGTTGGCTGCTCAGCGCCGATGCCCAGGCCTTGTCCAACAAGATCCTTTCCCGCCTTCATTCCATGCCTGGCGGGGGCCAGGTGCGGGTCACCGTCTGAGCTGGATCCGGCGATGGCCGACATCTTGCTGGCCGAGCCGCGCGGCTTTTGCGCCGGGGTGGATCGCGCCATTCAAATCGTCGAGCGCGCGCTGGCCAAATTTGGCCCGCCCGTCTATGTGCGGCACGAAATCGTGCACAACACCTACGTGGTGGGCGACCTCAAGGCCAAGGGCGCGGTCTTCATCGAAGACCTGACCGAAGTGCCCGCTGGCGCCACACTGGTGTTCAGCGCCCACGGCGTGCCCAAGGCGGTGGAGAGCGAGGCTTGCGCGCGCGGCCTGCGCGTGTTCGACGCCACCTGCCCGCTGGTGAGCAAGGTGCACGTCGAAGTGGCCAAACTGCACCGGCAGGGCTACGAATTCATCATGATCGGCCACAAGGGCCACCCCGAAGTCGAAGGCACCATGGGCCAGCTCGATGGCGGCATCTACCTGGTGGAAAGCGTGGCCGACGTGGCGCGCGTGCAGCCCGCGCAGACCGGCAAGATCGCCATCGTCACGCAGACCACGCTGAGCGTGGACGATGCCGCCGCCATCACCGCCGCCGTGAAGGCGCGCTTTGCCCAGGCGCGCCAGCCCAAGCAGCAGGACATCTGCTACGCCACGCAAAACCGGCAGGACGCCGTCAAGCTGCTGTCGCCCGAGGTGGACGTGGTCATCGTCGTCGGCAGCCCCACCAGCAGCAACTCCAACCGCCTGCGCGAGGTGGCGCGCAAACTGGGCACCGAAAGCCACATGATCGACAGCGCCGGCGAACTCAAGGCCGAATGGGTGCAGGGCAGGGCGCGCATCGGCCTGACCGCCGGCGCGTCGGCGCCGGACATTCTGGTGCGCCAGGTGATCGAGCGGCTGCGCGCGCTGGGCGCGGTGTCGGTGCGCAAGCTGGGCGGCATCGAGGAAACAGTGCGCTTCCCGCTGCCCAAGGGCCTGAAGCTGGACAGCGCGGCCGAATCCAGGCTCAATCACTTGAGCTGATGCCGGTCAGGGCTTGGCAGCGTGCGCTCTGCGCGCATCCGCGTAGGGTAAGCGATCAGTGAACTACGCCCTTGAGCCGAAGGCATTGAGAGGTTACGCTCCCACGTAGATGAACGTGGGAACGTACTGGCAGACGATCTGGAGCGCATCAAGCCGACGCGGCGCGGGTCAGGTGTCGTTCAGGCCATACTCAAGTCGATGCGCCAAGGCAGCAGCGCCGTGTAGTCATCGACCGTCTGGGCTTTGGGCAGGGCGATGAACAGCGCGCGCAGGTAACGGTAGCAATCGATTCCGTTGACTTGGCAGGTTTGCAACAGCAAATACAGGTTCGCGCTGGCGTTGGCTCCGGCCATCGTGTCGGCGAACAACCAGTTGCGCCGCCCGACGCAAAATGGCCTGATCGCATTTTCCTGGGCGTTGTTGTCGATGCGCGTTGATCCAAGCCTCGATATCGTCGCGCACGCCGTTGTGGTTGGCGTCCGGCTCGGCGATGCTGGCCGAGCGATCCAGGGTGGGGTAGCCGCCCTGGCGTTCGAGTTGAGCGATTTGCGCGGCCAGCGTGGAGCCGCCCGAGGCCGGGGACGAGGCGCTCGATGACGGGCTGGTTGGCGTATCGCCGCCGCCGCTACAGGCAGTGAGCACAGCGGTCAACAAAACCCCGCTCACCGACAGTTTCAACGCCCCCATGTTTATGCTCAAGGCTCACAGGTGTCGCCGCGTGGGGACTCCGTGACGCTGCCTGAAGCTGCCTTGTTGTACTGCATGTAGCGCTCGGCGCGCTGGCGGGTGTTGGCGGTCATGGCTTCGATCTTGTCACTCAGTTTTGCGAACGCTTCATAAGGCGTAAATCTGTCTCCACCGCATTTGCCTGAAGCCTCCAATTCCTCGCCAGAACGCTGGATCGCAGCCTTGTCCGTCAGGTCGATAAGCAAGGTCTGCTGTAACACCTTTGCTTCCTGCATAAGCGCCTTGCGCTGCGGTTCAGTGACGTCAAGGGTGTTGATCCAGGCCTCGATGTCGTCGCGCACGCCGTTCTGATTGGCGTCCGGCCCGGCGATGCTGGCCGAGCGGTCCAGGGTGGGGTAGCCGCCCTGGCGTTCGAGTTGCGCGATTTGCGCGGCCAGCGT
>WRJY01000311.1 GCA_009778355.1 Desulfovibrionaceae bacterium
CGGCGGGCGCCCGCCATGCGGGCGCTGGCGGCGTGGCGGCATCCTTCATGGCCAGCGCGCGCAGGCCCCATTGGGCCGCCTGCGCCCATTGGCGCTTGGCGCCGTGGGCATGGGCAAGCGCGTCGCAGGCGTTCGGCGTTTGAGCGCCACGCTGCACCGCCGCCTGGCCGTAGCGAATGGCGTCGTCCCAACGCTCGCAATGGACGGCGCAGGCGGCGGCGTCGCTCCAAGGCCCGCTGGCCTTGGGGTTGGCGCGGGCAAACGCCAGCGCCGCTGTAATCGCGCCCGCAAAGTCACCGCGCGCGATGGCGGCCCGGTAGTGCTGCTGCCACTTGCCGGCAGCGGCCTGGCTTCTGGGCGCGACGGGCTTGCTCACGCTGTTTTCCGTGCGCCCAGTCTCATGAGCTGGCTGCTGCCAAGCCACCGGCCCAGCCCTTGCCCGGCAGGGGAAGGGGCAATGCCAGGCCAGCGGAGCAGTTCACCGCTCTCTCAGCGCCTCGGCGGCCTTGTGCAACGGCTTGATGAGGTAGTCGAAAACGGTCTTCGTGCCGGTGCGGATTTCAGCCGTGACGACCATGCCGGGCATGATGGGGTGCTGCTTGCCGTCGGAGGTTTCGAGGTAGGAGCGCTGGGTGCGGATGTACACGCGGTAGTAGTGGACACGGCGGTCCACGTCGTCGGTGATGGTATCGGGCGAGATGGTCTCCACGCTGCCGTCCAGGGTGCCGTAGATCGACGAGTCATAGGCGGTGATCTTGATGTTGGCCTTTTGGCCGGCATGGATGAACGCGATGTCGCGCGGAGAAATGTGCGCCTCGATCAGCAGTTGGTCTTCCAGCGGCACGATCTCCATCAGCAAGCCACCGGGGGCGATGACGCCGCCAGTGGTGGTGGTGGAAATGTCCTTGACGATGCCCCGCGCCGGCGCATTGATGACGGTGCGGTTGAGCTTGTCGGCGCGACCGGCCTCGACCTGGATCAGCGGTCCGAGTTCGCCCGTCACCTTGCCATATTCATCTTTCAGGGCGACGTAATACTGGTTCCTGGTGGCCGACAGCCGGGTGTTCAGGTCGGCCGCTTTCTGGCGCAGGCGCAGTACTTCGATCTGATTGGCGGCGCCGCTTTCCACGTAAGGCTCCACCATCTTGAGTTCCTGCTGGGCCAGCCGGTTTTCTTCTTCCAGATTGCCGACGGAAGCCTGGTACGCCGAACGGTTGGTGCGGAACGTGGCCACCTCGCGCGCCAGTATGTCGCGGTCGGCTTGCGCCTGCAAGTCGGGCGGGAAGACGACCGCCGGGCGGTTGTTCATTTCAGCCTCGATCCGCGCTGCCTTGGCGCGCAGGATGGCGATGCGCGCGCGCGCCTCGCCGACCGAGCTTTGCGCCAGTACGGGATCGAGCGTGGCCAGTTTCTGCTCGGCCTCGACAATGTTGCCCTCGTGCACGAACAGCTCGGTCAGGATGCCGCCGTCCAGGCTTTGAATCTTCAGGCTCTTGTTAGAAGGCGTGACCTTGCCCTCGCCGACCGCCACTTCGTCGAGCGTTCCGTACCGCGCCCAGACGAACAGCGCCGCCACGACTCCGATGATGAGCCACATGATGAGGCGCGGGCGCGAGCGGCGCCAGTTGCCAAGATAAAACACGGCGGTACTCATGCTTGGCCTCCCTGAACTTGCGGCGCGGCCTGATCCGCGGCGGGCGGCGGACTGACCGACACCTTGACGCCTGCAGGCTGCGACAGCCGGGCGATCACCTTGTCCTTGGGCCCGTCCAGAACGATACGCCCGTTGTCGATGACGATCAGGCGGTCGACCAGCGCCAGCAGCGCCGGGCGGTGCGTGGCGACGATCAGCGTGCGCTGTCCCATCCAGCGTTTCAGATTGGCGACCACGTTCATCTCGGTGCCTTCATCGAGCGAAGCAGTGGGCTCGTCGAGCAGCAGAACCTGGGGATTTCTGAGAAAGGTGCGCGCCAGCATCAGCGCCTGGCGCTGCCCGCCCGACAGCCCCCGGCCCTCCTCGCGGATCGGGCGGTCCAGCCCCTGCTGCTGGTTGAGCAGCAGATGGTCGGCGCAGGCCAGCTTGAGCGCCGCCATCATCTCCTCGTCCGACGCCCAGGGGTTGGCCAGCAGCAGGTTCTCGCGCAGGCTGCCGTGAAACAGGCTCGATTCCTGCGACAGGAATCCGATGTCGCGCCGCAGGTCGGAAACGTCGATGGTCGTCATCGGCGTGCCGTCCATGAGCACCTGGCCCTGCACCGGCCTGGACAGCCCGGCGGCGACCTTCAGCAGGGTGGATTTGCCCGCCCCCACCTTGCCCAGCACGCCCACCTTCTCGCCGGGCGCGATCTCCAGGGCGCCGATCATCAAGGCCGGCGGGCGATCCGGCTCGTAGCCGTAGATGGCCTGCTCGAAGCGGTAGCCGCCGGCCAGGCGGGGGCGGTGGTACACATCGACTTCGGGATCGTGATCGACCGGCAGCGACAGCAGACGATCCAACCCGGTTTTACTCACCCGCGCGCTTTGCAGGCGGCCGAACACGCTGGCGATCTGCGCCAGCGGCGCGATGGTGCGGCTGGTCAGGATCGAGCAGGCCAGCACCGCGCCGAACGACAACTGGTTGGCGATGATGCCGTAAACGCCGGCGATCACCACCCCGACGTAGGCAAGCTGCTGAATCGTCTGGCTGTAGTTGACCAGGATCGCGCCATAGAAACGCTGCTTGATGCTGACCGTGCTGGCCGCCTCGTTGACCCGGTTCCACAGCTTGGTATAGCGGCGCTCGACCTGAAGCAGTTTGATGTCCTCGATGCGGTGCACCGATTCGATCAGGATGGTGTTGCGCAGCGCGCTTTCGGTCAGATTGGCCTCGGTGAGTTTCTTGAGCGGAATTTGCACCAGCAGGCAGGGCACGATCACCAGCGGCACCGCCACCAGCGGCACCAGCGCCAGATCGCCGCCGATCAGCCACATGATGAGCAGGAAGGTGGCCACGAACGGCAGGTCGATCAGCGTGCCCAGCGTGGTCGAGGTCAGCAGTTCGCGCACCTGCTCCAGGTCGCGCAACTGGGCGATCAGCGAGCCGGGCGAGCGCGGGCGAACATCGTTGCGGATGTCGAGCGCGCGCTCGAAGAACCAGGCCGAGAGCTTCAAATCGGCCTGCTTGCCGAAGCGATCGGCCAGCGACACGCGCGACATCCGCAGCAGGAAGTCGAACATCAGAGCGATCGCCACGCCCAACGCCAGCACCCACAAGGTGTTGGTCGAGCGCGCCGGCACCACGCGGTCCCAGACCTGCATGGCGAACAGCGACGTGCCCACCGCCAGCAGATTGCCCACCAGCGACGCCGCGCCAAGCTCGAACAGCACGCTCCAGTTGTCGGCGAAAAGCTGCCTGAGCCAGCTTTTCGACTTCAGCTTGAGATAGTCGTCCACCCGCCGGTAATGGCGCTCGATGGCCTCGTTCATCACCAACAGGCGGCCCTCGAGTTCCTTGTTGAACACATCACGGGGCAGGTTGTGCTCGGAACGGTGGCCATCGGCCAGCAGGGTAAAGCGCGCCGTCTCCTCGTCGAGTTCGGTCACCAGCGCCACCTGGCTGCCAAGCCGCGCCAGCGCGGGCAGGTACGCCGCGTCGAACGCGCTCTGCCCTGCATCGACGAACTGCGCCGCCAGCCCCGCCGACTGCACCGCCGCGGCGACCATCTCTTCCTCATCGCCTTCCTGCGACCAGGCGAAGGAGCGACGCAGCGCCTCGCCCGAAATCGACGCGCCCAAGTATTGCGCCGCCAGCTCCAGCATTGGCGTCCAGCGTTCGGCCAACCGGGCGCGCGCCTCGTTGGGCCGCGTACTGGCAGCCTCCATCGCCGCTTTCGTGGCCGCCTTCGCGGCTTCCACCGCAGCAGCCGCCTTTGCGGCGTCGCTCATCACTACTTTATTCGCGCTCATGAATACCCGCACTCCGCAAATGATCGACCAACGAACCTGTTGCCGCGTGCGCCCGCAACGCCGCCACCACGCCTTGCTTGACCGCCTCGATCCGTTCGGCATCGGCCGAGAAAATGTCGCGTTCCATGTTGAACACATCGGACAGGCTGCGCTTGTTCAACACATATTCCTTCCAATAAAGCTCGCGCGACTCGCGCCAGAGTTTCATCATGCGATCGTATGCGGCCACCCGCGCCCGCGCGCCGGCCATGTCCTGGTCGGCGGTGGCCAGCGCCGTTTCCGCCGTCAAGCGCTGGTACTCCATGTCGTGCTCGGCGGCCTCGCGCGCCGCGCTGGCCGCCTCCACCTGGTACAATGCCCCGCGACCGGTCTCGAAGCTGCCATGCAGCACCAGACCGCCTTGTATGCTGTTGTAAAAGGTGCCATCCACCCGCGACGTGGTGCGCGTCACCCCGATCCCCACCGAAGGGTAGCGCCGGCCCCTGGCAACCTTCAAATCGGCTTCCGCCGCCGCCGCCGCGCTGCGCGCCGCCTGCAGTCCGGGCGCGTCTTCCACGCTGTCGCTGCGCTGCCCCATCGCCTGCACCGTGTCGAGCGTCGCCGCCATGTCGACGACGCTGCTCACGCGCGCGCCGATGATCTGGGCCAGCGTGTCGGCGGCCACGTTGTAGCGCGTCTCGGCCTGCAACCGGTCGGCCAGCGCACGCTCGCGGCTCACGTCGGTGCGCTTCAGGTCCGACACGTCGGCCAGCCCCGCCTTCACCCGCCGCACGATCTTGACCCGGATGTCCTCCAGCGCCGTCGCCTGCCGGTCAGCCGCCGCCATGGTCTCCTGCGCCGCCACCATTTCGACAGTGGTTTCGGCGGCCTGCTGTGCCACCGTCTCGGACGCATTGGCGGCCACGTGCGTCTGCCGGTCGCGCCGCGCCTCGGCGCCGCTGATCGTGCCGGGCGTCACCCCGAAGTCGTAGAGCGTCTGGCTGACGCCGAGCGAACCCTGCAAATTACTGTTCCTGCCCTGGTTCGGGTCATAGCCCGGCGCCACGCCGTAACTGATGACGGGCCAGCGCGCCGACTTGGCGACCGACACCTGCGCCTCGGTCTGAACCACCATGGCCCGCGCGCCGGAAATCGAGGGGTGCCGCTCCAGCGCCAGCTCGACGGCTTGCTTCAGGTCAAGACCTGTTATCGGCCCGGCCATCGTGCGCGGAGCGCGCGCCGGCGCAGACTCCGGAGGCTCGCCAGCGGACGCATCGTCGCTTGCCGCAGGCTTCACCGCGGGCGCATCGACCATTCTGGGCGTCAATGGCCGGGCGTCCGCCGGGCTCTGGTTTTGCTCTGGAACCTGATCCTGAACCTGCTCTTGCGCTTGAGCCTGATCCTGGACCTGCTCTTGAGCCTGATCCTGGATTGGGTCCAGGGCTTGCTCTTGGGCCTGCGCTGCCGCAGCGATCAACAGCACCGCCACGCTGCAACCCCGTAACGCCTGGCGCATGGTGGACTTTGATTTTTCAATAGGCATTGACAATTCTGACGCTCGCTTTCATGAAACCGGGCGAAACCGCCCACAGGCAGCTCCGCCCGGTTTTTTTTTCACTCATTTTCACATCCACTCAGACACGGCCTGCGCGAACAGCCGAAAAAATCCCGGCGGCCACGCCAGCGCAAAAACAACTGTTCAATCCGCCAGCAGCAGTACAGCCTTTGGCAAAAACCGAACCCGCGAATCGTATCACCAACGTTACAGTAGGCAGTGCGGAATATTTCACACTTGTACTGTGAAAAGAAGCTAAAAAATCCACAGTGTTGCGCTTCAGCAAAGAAGGTCAGTCCTGCGCCGCCTGCTTCCAGGCCCGGGCGGCTTCGGCCTCGTCGCCGCGCTGCTCGGCCAGTTCGGCCAGGGCGCGCCAAGCGTGGCGGCGCAGGCCGGCGTCGGGCAACACGCGGGCAGCCTGGGTCAGCAGCAACTGCGCCCGGCCCCACAGTTTGCGGTGCATGCAGGCCATGCCGGCCAGGTATTGCAAGGTGGCGCTGCGCGGGTTGGCCTGGCTGACGGCTTCGATGCGGGCCAGCCACTGGTCGTCGTCAGCGGCGGCCATGCCAGCTTGCAGCGCGCGCGCCAGCCGCGCACGGTCGATGTCGTCGAACGCTTCGGGCAAGGCCAGCATTTGCTCCCACACTGGCCGCAGCCACTGGCGCACCACGGCGGCGTCGCCGTCCAGATCGGCCATGCGCTGCGCCGCGCGCAAGGCCAGTTCAGGCATGGCGCGCTCGCTCGCGTCGAGCGCCGCCCAGACCTGCTGCAACTGCACCGGATCGTGCGCACTCTGGATCAGGTCGACCGCCAGCCCGCGCACCAAGCTGCGCGCCACATCGGGCGAGAAGGCGCGGTGCTTGGCCAGCAGGCGCGCGGTTTCCATCGCCTCGGCCAGGCGTCCGGTCTGCCGGGCCGCCTTCAACCTGATGCGCAGCGCGGCCGTGCGGTGGTGCGCACCCGCGGGCATCTCCTGCAGCCGCGCCAGCGCCCCGGCGGGGTCGCGATCGTCCAGCGCCCAGCGGGCGGCGCGCAGCAGTACGCCTTCGCGCAATTCGGGCGCGCCGCCGCCCGGCTCCAGGGCCGCCAGCGCCAGACTGAATTGCTGCTCGCGCGTGGCGCGATCTTGCAGGGCGTGCGCGCTTTCGGCCACGGCCAGGCGCAGCAGCACGCGCAGGCTGCTGGCGTGCGGCGGCGAGGCGCCGCTGCCGGCCAGCGCCTGCTCGCGCGCCTGCGCCGCCTCGGCGGCCTTGCGGGCGCGCAGAAAGCGTCCGGCGTTGTATTGCGTCATGGCCTCCAGCAGCAGCGCGTGGGTGGCGCGCTCGCGCTGCTGGGCGCGCCAGTTCCGCGCCTGGCGCGGCAGTTGCAGCAGCGCGCCAAAGCCGCGCAGCGCCGCATACAGCAGCCCGAAGACCAGTGCCAGCAGCAGCAGCGCCAGATTGACCGACAGATCGACCCGGTACGGCGGCCAGAACACCGTCACCGTGCCCTGGCTGTCACCAGCGAACAACGCCAAAGCCACCGCGACAGCGAACAGCCCCAGCAACCACAGCGCGGCGCGCATGGGGCCTACCTGCTCCCCGCCGGTGTGTCGGCGGCAGTGACGGCGTCGCTCAACGCGGCCAGCGTGTTTTGCACGCGCGGCAGTTCAGCCGTTTTGGTCAGGCCCTGAATTTGCTGCAACAGCGTGGCGGCGGCCTGGGTGCGGCGCGAGGCCGGATCGAACCAGTTGCCAAGCGCCATCTGCGCGGCGGTCAGGTCGGCGCGCGCGGCCTCGTACTGGCGCGCCAGCAGGCCCAGGCGCGCGCCCTGCAAGCGCAGCTTGAGGTTTTCGCGCACGAAGAAAGCCTGTTCGGGGCTCAACATGCTGGCCTCGGGCCGCTCGACGCGGCGCACGCGCAGCAGATCGCGCGCCTCGGCCAGCGACAGATGCCACCAGCGTCCCCACCACGATTCGGGCGGCTGCCCGGCGCTGCCGCGCGGCGCCGATTCAAACCCCACGCGGCCAACGTCGTTGGCCAGAGGCAGATCGTCCGCCTGGTGCAGCAATTGGTCGATGCGCGCCAGCAAGCCGGCAGTGTCGGGAAGGCTGGCCGCCTTGACGCGCTCCAGGTCCTTGGCCACGGCGCGCGCCACCGGCGCCAGCCGCGGGTCGGTGCTGCGGCCCAGGCGCCGCTCGGCAGTACGTAGCGCGGCCAGCAGCGGCTCGACGCTGCCGGTAAGCTGCGTCTGATCCTGCGCCACGCGCAGCGCGGCCTCCAGATCGGTGGCCAGGTTCTCGTCGCGGGCGCGCGTGACGATCTGCACCAGCTCTTCGAGCTGCGCGCGGTAGGCGCTCATGTCGCTGACCTTGCCCTCCAGCGCGGCCACCCTGGCGGCGGTCTCGCGCGCCGTCTCCTCGGCCTGGCGCGCCAGCGCGCGGGCCTCGACCGCGTTGTTGCCGGCCTCGGCGCTTTGCCGCGCCAGTTGCTGCTGTATGCCATCGACCTTTTGCCACAGCAGCACGCTGACCATGATGGCCACCGCCGCCAGCAGCCAAGCGGCCAGCACATTGAACTGCAAGCCACGGCGCGGTGCGACCGGCGCGGGAGCCGGCTCGACGGCTGGCGGCGGCGCGGATGCGGGCGCTTCCGGCGACGGGGCGTTCATCGGCTCGGAATTCATGCGCCCGATTCTATCGACGCCGTTACGGCTGCCACGGACGCAGCCAGCGCACCCAGGACCGGCGGCGCGTCGCGAACGGCGCCAAACCCGGCCGCGCGCGCGGCCTGTGCGATGCGCGGATGTGTGGCCAGCGCAACGGCAGCCGACCAATCCTGCCGCGGCAGCGCGGCGCACAGATTGGCGATGGCCTCCGAACTGCTGAACAGCCACAGGCTGCCGTCTTGCGCCGCCGACTCGGCCAGCGCGCGCTGCGCGCCGTCCAGCGCGGGCGCCGCGCGCCGGTAGGCCACCACCTGGTCCACCGCCGCGCCCGCGGCCTGCAACTGACCGGCCAGCCAGCCGCGGCCAGCCAAGCGGCCATCGGCATCGCCGCCGCGCACGATCAGCACGCGCAGGCCGGGCCGCACCTGCCCCTGCACGCGCGCCCACAGCGATTCGGAATCGAACTGCGCCGCATCGGACGGCGGCTCATCCACGCGCGCCACCGGCCAGCCCGCGTCCAGCACGGCCCGCGTGGTGCCGGGGCCGGTGGACCAGGCCCTGGTTTCAATGGCCTCCAGGGTCTGCGCGGCAAGCCCCGGCGGAATTTCCTGGCCCAGCAAGCCGTGCACCGCATTGGCGCTGACGAACATCGCCGCCTGGTACGCGCCCAGGCGCTGGCACGCCGACGCCAGCGCGCCGGTCAGCGGCTCGGGGGCAATTTCGATCAGCGGCAACGTGCAAACGCTCAGGCCGCGCACGCCCAACTCGCGCGCCCAGCGCGCCGCCTCGCGGGCGGGACGGGTGATGATGATGCGCGGCGGCGGCATGTGTCAGGCTGTGTCAGTAACCCGCGGCGCGGTTCACCTGGCCCCGCCGGCCCGCAACTCGGCGGCCACGCGCTCACCCAGGGCGGCGGCCTGGGCCTGATCGGCCACGTCGGCCTGGCCTTGCGCGGTGACCAGGCGGGCTTCGCCCTCGGGGTCGCCCCAGGCGGCGCGCAGGGTCAGGCGCGCGCCGTCCAGCGTGGCGTGCGCGGCCAGCGGCATGGAACAACTGCCGCCCAGCGCGCGGCTGACGGCGCGCTCGGCGGCCACCGCCAGCCAGGTGGCGCGGTCGGCCAGCGGCGCCAGCGCGGCGGCCAGATCGGGCCGCCCGGCGCGCGTTTCGATGCCCAGCGCGCCCTGCCCGGCGGCAGGCAGCATGTCGCTTTCGGCAAACACATGGCGGATGCGCGCCGCCAGTCCCAGGCGCTCGAGGCCCGCCGCCGCCAGCACGATGCCGGCGTACTGGCCTTCGTCGAGCTTGCGCAGGCGCGTGTCGAGGTTGCCGCGCAGCGGCTCGATGCGGATGTCGCTGCGCTTCAATTTCGACAGCATCGCGCGCAGCAGCACCGTGCGGCGCAGGCTGGAGGTGCCGATCACCGCGCCCGGCGGCAGATCGGCGGGCGCGGCGTGATGCGGCGACACCCAGGCATCGCGCGGGTCTTCGCGCCGCATGACGCAGGCCAGCTCGAAGCCCTCCGGCAGGTCCATCGGCACGTCTTTCAGCGAATGAACGGCGATGTCGGCGCGGCCTTCTTCGAGCGCGGTTTCCAACTCCTTGACGAACAGGCCCTTGCCGCCGACCTTGGACAGCGTGCGGTCCAGAATCTGGTCGCCGCGCGTGGTCATGCCCAGTAACGTGACGGCATGGCCGCGCGCTTCGAGCAGGGCCTGGACATGCCCGGCCTGCCACAGGGCGAGGCGGCTTTCACGGGTGGCGATGGTGATGGGCAGGGGCATGACGGCGTGCGACAAGCGCAAAGTGGGCAATGGTAGCGCCAGAGTCCGGGCGCGTTGGGCCAGTCAAGTCCCCAGCGCCTGGCGCACCGCCGCGATCTGGCGGCGCGAGACCAGCAACAGCTCGTCCACGCCGGCCAGGCACACGGCCCAGCCTTCGCCCTCGTCGGGGTCGTGGTGGCGCACCAGGGCGCGAATGGCCTCGCGCGCCACCAGCGCGTTGCGGTGGATGCGCAGAAAGCGCCCGGGGTATTTGTCTTCCAACTGGTTCAGGCTGCCGTCCAGCAGGTAGCTGGCCTGGGCGGTGCGCACGGTGATGTACTTGAGTTCGGCTTTCAGGTACAGCACCTCGGCCAGCGGCACGCGCAGGGTGCGGCCACGCTCGAAAATCATCAGCCACTGGGCTGCCGGATCAGCCTGCCCGGCTGACCGCATGGCGATGATGCGCTCCACTTTTTGAAGCGCTGCCTGCAAGCGCTGCAAGCGCACCGGCTTGGTCAGGTAGTCCACGGCCTCGACCTCGAAGGCCTGCAGCGCGTGCTCGGCGTGCGCGGTGACGAACACCACCAGCGGCGGCGGCGGCTGCGGCGCCTCGCGCAGCGCGGCAGCCAGCCGCAGGCCGCTGACGCCGGGCATGTGAATGTCGAGCAGCGCGACATCGAAGCGCTGGCGCTGCACCAGCGCCATGGCCTGCACGGCGCTGTCGGCCTCGCCCGCCGCCAGCGCGGCCGGCTCGCGGCAGTCGGCCAGCAGCTTGCGCAGGCGCGAGCGCGCCAGCGGTTCGTCGTCAACGATGAGCACTTGCAAGGCCGTCATTTCATCGGCACTTCGATGCGGGCCTGGTAAATGCCCTCGCGCAGCGCGGTGCGAAAGCCCCCTTCCAGATCGTGCAGCAGCCGCAGGCGGTCGCGCACGTTTTGCAGGGCCAGGCCGAGGCCCGCTTGGCCCTGCCCGGCGGGCACAGTGTTGGTAACTTTGATCAACGCCATCTGCCGGCGCAACTGTGTGGATACGCGCACCTGCGCGCCGGAAGGGCTGGGTTCGACGCCATGCTTGACGGCGTTTTCGATCAGCGGCTGCAAGATCAGCGGCGGCAGGCGCGCGGCGTTGACGCGCTCGTCCAGCGCCCATTCCACGCGCAGGCGCTTGCCGAAACGCACCTGCTCGATGGCCAGGTAGCGGCGCGCCAGGTCGATCTCCTGGCCGACGGTGGAACTGCCCTCCTGCTCGGTCAGCGCGTGGCGGAACAGGTCGGCCAAGTCCTCCAGCACCGATTCGGCCTTGTCCGGCTCGTCGCGCACCAGAGCGATGGCGCTGTTGAGGGCGTTGAACAGAAAGTGTGGCCGAATGCGCGCCTGCAACTCCGCCAGCCGCGCCGCGGTGGCCGCCGGCGTACTGCCGCGCGCGCGCCAGCGCAGGCTCGCCACGATCCCGGCGGCCAGCAGCGCGCCCGTGCAGGCGCTGGCCAGCCACGGCGGCGGGCCGGCAAAATCCAGCGCGGCCAATATGCCGCAGGCAGCCAGCCCGGCCAGCGCGCCCAAGGCCACGCCCGCCGCCGCCTGGGCCGCCCACGGCAGGCGCGCCAGCGGCATCTTCAGGCTGCAAACGGCCACCAGCCACAGCAGCGTGGCGGGCAAGGCGCCGCCGGTCAGTAGCGCCACGCGCGTCAGCCAGTCCACAACACTGCCGGTAACGAACATCAGGCCGATGGCGGCCACCGCCTCCACGAACAGCACCGCGCGCAACACCACGCCGGCCTGACAGGCGTCGAACACCAGCAGCGGCGCGCGCCGGGCGCGCACGGGCGAGCGTCCGCGCTCGTCCAGGGTCGATAGAATTTGCGAGTCCTTCATGCGCTGCAAACAAAGTCCGCCACAGTGTAGGCGGACTGTTTTCGCGTTCATCCGGCTGGCGCTGCCGCCGGTCACTTGGCAACCTCCCCCAGCATGTCCTCCAACCAACTCGACAAAAAATCCGAAGCCTGGTCGGCGCTGTTTTCCGAGCCGATGAGCGAGCTGGTGCAACGCTACACCGCCAGCGTGTTCTTCGACCAGCGCCTGGCCGGCGCCGACATTGCCGGCAGCCTGGCCCACGCCGAAATGCTGGCCGCGCAAGGCATCATCTCGCCGCAGGATTACGCCGCCATCGAGCGCGGCATGACGCAGATTCGCGCCGAAATCGCCAGCGGCGCGTTCGAGTGGAAGCTGGCGCTGGAAGACGTGCACCTGAACATCGAGGCCCGCCTGACGCAGCTCGCGGGCGACGCCGGCAAGCGCCTGCACACCGGCCGCAGCCGCAACGACCAGGTGGCCACCGACATCCGCCTGTGGCTGCGCGGCGAAATCGACCTCCTCACCGCCCTGCTGCGCGAGCTGCAAGCGGCGCTGGTCGATGTCGCCGAGCGGCACATCGACGTCATCATGCCCGGCTTCACGCACCTGCAAGTGGCGCAGCCGGTGAGCTTTGCCCACCACCTGCTGGCCTACGTGGAAATGTTCGCCCGCGACGAAGAGCGCCTGCAAGACGCCCGCCGCCGCGTCAACCAGTTGCCGCTGGGCAGCGCGGCGCTGGCCGGCACGACCTACCCGCTGGACCGCGAGCGCGTGGCGCGCGCCCTGGGCATGGAAGGCGTGTGCCAGAACAGCCTGGATGCGGTGAGCGACCGCGACTTCGCCATCGAATTCACCGCCGCCGCCACGCTGGCCATGGTGCACATCTCGCGCCTGTCCGAAGAGCTGATTCTGTGGATGAGCCAGAACTTCGCCTTCATCCGCATCGCCGACCGCTTCACCACCGGCTCATCGATCATGCCGCAAAAGAAAAACCCCGACGTGCCCGAACTGGCGCGCGGCAAAACCGGCCGCGTGGTCGGCGCGCTGGTCGGCCTCGTCACCCTGATGAAGGGCCAGCCCCTGGCCTACAACAAGGACAACCAGGAAGACAAGGAACCGCTGTTCGACACCGTGGACACCCTGCGCGACACGCTGCGCATCTTCATCGAAATGATCGGCGGCCAGATCAACCCCGCCACCGGCGCCAAGGAAGGCGGCATCGGCGTCAACCCGCAAGCCATGGAGCAGGCAGCGCAAAAAGGCTACGCCACCGCCACCGACCTGGCCGACTACCTGGTCAAAAAGGGCCTGCCCTTCCGCGACGCCCACGAAACCGTGGCCCGCGCCGTCAAGGCCGCCAGCACGCACGGCTGCGATTTATCCGAATTGCCGCTCAAAACGCTGCGTGAATTCCACCCCGCCATCGACGACGACGTGTACGCCGTGCTTTCCCTGCGCGGCAGCCTGAACGCCCGCAACACCCTCGGCGGCGCCGCGCCCGCGCAAGTGCAGAACCAGATCAAGCGCCACAGGGCAAGGCTGGCGGCTTGAAGCTGTGCGCCCGGCAATGTGAAGATGTCGAAACCATGAGGCCCATTTACCGTGCGATAGCGCGATTTGCCACACTCCTTCTTCTCGCCGCAGCGTTTGCCAGCCACGCGAAGGAACCAGATGTTCTCGGCCCCGATACGTGGCCCAAAACGCTCGATGCGGCAGTAACGGTTGCCATCCAGCAACTCCCTCCCGCGAAGCAGGCCAGACTCAAAGCGATGAAGCGCGAAGATTTGATCCGACTGCATCAGGGTACGGAACGGGACTGCGCAACTATCTGGGCCTTTGGCGGGGAAACAAGGATTTGATTGTGTCCGCCTGCGGCCATCCCTGTCACCCGGATGACGCCTCGATGAAAATCATCGAGGCCATATGGGACAAGCTTCAAAAGCAGCCGTAGTTCAGACCGGCTCCAGCACATGAATCATGCGGCTGGCGGTGAACTCCCTGGTCTTGGCGCCGTAGGCCGCCATGTTCGGACCGGCGCCGTGGGCCTGCAAGGCGGCCAGCGAGGCCCACTTCTCGATCACCACGAAGGTGTCCGGCCCCAGCGTACCGCGCGAGGCGGGCATTCCGGCAGCATCGACCGCGGCGTTGTATTCGACGCAGCCCTCCTCGGCCAGCACGGCCGGGCGGTTGGCGCGGAACGCTTCCAGAATGTTTTCACGCTGACCGGGCTTGGCGGTGATGATGGCGACGACTTGAATCATTGCGCTGCTCCTTGGGGGATGAAAGCACAG